>JBCCRG010000436.1:0-3330 GCA_039208155.1 Bacteroidota bacterium
ATCCAGTCACCCCGACTCAGCGGTCAGTTTCCTCAGGGAGACTGGCCGCTTTTTAGTTGGTGCAGATCGAGCGCAGTAGCTGACGACGGCGGGTGAGGTGCGCCTGCCACTCGGCCTCGTCGATCTCGTCGTCGTCGCGGTAGTAGACCCAGCGCTCGACCTCGTCGTGGGCATTCAGGCGAGGGAGCAGATGAGCGATGCGCTTCAGCGTCGGCGTGAGGCCCATCTGGTGGATGAACGTGACGGTCGCCCGCGCCTTCGCTGGAGCGGTGGTGCGTACGGCCAGCCAATTGTCGCCGCAGACGTGGCATGAGTAGAACCGCGCATCGGGCTCGTGGGCGAGCACCTCGTCATCGATCTCGATCTCCTCGACATCCATCGGCACGAGACCGAAGGCGCCGCAGGCTTTGCACTGAAGCCGTTCCATGTCAGTAGGTAGGTGGACGGGGACGGACCAACCCCTCGGCCGCGCTCGGGTTTGTGAAACGGCTGCGCGAACGGTGTCACCGCCCGGCGGAGCGGCCAGCCAGCGGCGGTCGTTTAGGTGGGAAAATCGGTCGAATCGGCCGGGGAGCTTTGCGCGGGGTGCCTCGTAGCACCGGGGCACCTCCTTTCTTGCTCCTCTCTCGGTCGTCCTCATGACCACCCTCGTCTGGTTTCGCGCGGACCTGCGCCTCGCGGACAACCCGGCTCTCTCCTACGCGGTCGAACACAGCGAGACGGTCATCCCTGTGTTCATCTGGGACGCGGAGGCCGAGCGCGATGTCTCGCAGCGCGACGCCGTCAGTGGAGCCCACCTCGTTTGGCTCTACCACGCGCTCCAATCGCTCGACGCCGACCTCCGGCAAAAGGGCAGCCGCCTCATCCTCCGACGCGGTGACATGCTCGACCAGCTCAACAAGCTCGTTCAGGAGCTAGGTGCCAACGCCGTTGTCTGGAACGCGCGCGTGGTGCCTGGCTTTCGCCACCGCGACCAAGACGTAGCTGATGCGTTGCGCGGCGATGGCGTCGCCGTCCACACTTTCGACGGACGGCTCCTTCACGACCCAAACCAGATCCAGACCGGGAGCGGCGGGCCCTACCGCGTGTTCACGCCGTTCTGGAGGAAGTTTTGCAAGCAGATCGAGGTGGACGCTCCGCTGGGAACGCCGCGCATGGGCACGACCAAGGCACCCGCGTCCTGGCCGGACTCTGACGACATCGCGACATGGGGCTTCACCGCCCACACGCAGGACGGCACGGATTGGGCGAGCGGCTTGCGCGAAGGCTGGGCGATGAGCGAGGCCGGGGCACACGAGCGACTCGACGCCTTCATCGAGGACGCGCTGCTCGACTACGAGGACGACCGCAACCGCCCCGACCGCGTCGGCTCCTCGATGCTGTCGCCCTACCTCCACCACGGCCACCTCTCGCCGCGGCAGGTCTGGCACCGCGTCGACGGCTGGGTACAGAACGACGCGATGCGCGAGGCCGCCGACGCCTACCTCCGCGAGATCGTGTGGCGCGAGTTCTCCTACCACGTCCTCCACCACTATCCCGACACGCCCGCCGAGCCGCTGAAGGACAAGTACGCCGCCTTTCCGTGGGAGGAAGACGCCGAGGGGCTGCATCGCTGGCAGCATGGCCAGACCGGCTTTCCCATCGTGGACGCGGGGATGCGGCAGCTCTGGGCGACCGGCTGGATGCACAACCGCGTCCGCATGATCGTGGCGTCGTTCCTCACGAAGGACCTCCTGATCCCCTGGCAGGACGGGGCGGCGTGGTTCTGGGACACACTCGTGGACGCCGACCTCGCCAACAACACGATGGGCTGGCAGTGGGCCGCCGGGTGCGGGGCAGACGCCCAGCCGTTCTTCCGCATCTTCAACCCGATCAGTCAGGGCGAGCGCTACGACCCACACGGCGCCTACGTCAAGCACTGGATCCCGGAGCTTGCCGGGCTGCCGAAGAAGTACATCCACGCCCCGTGGAACGCGCCGCATGGCGTGCTTCAGAACGCGGGGGTCGAGTTGGGCGTGGACTACCCGCTGCCCATCGTGGACCACAGCGAGGCCCGCCAGCGCGCCCTCGACGCGCTCGACGCCATGAAACAGGCCGCCTAGCCCGGCCTCCACCGACGCTCCCCCGCCCGTGCCGACGTTCACCCGCGACATCGCCGTTCCTGCTCCTGCCGATGCCCTCTTCGCCTGGCACGAGCGCCCCGGTGCCTTCGACCGGCTGTCGCCGCCGTGGCAGCCGGTCACGCTACAGCACTTCGAAGGCATTCGCGACGGCCAGCGCGCTGTGATCGACATGCCGCTCGGGCCCGGGCCGCTCACGCTCACCTGGATCGCCGAGCACCGTGACTATCGTCCCAGCACGGCGCCCGACGAGCCGGGCAGCTTCACCGATGTCCAGATCGAAGGGCCGTTCGCGTCGTGGCGGCACACGCACCGTATGCTGCCGGAGGAGGCCGAGGCGAGTACGCTGCGCGACGAGATCGTCTACGAACTGCCCGCCTCGCGCGTCACGCAGCCGCTCGGCGGGTGGCTCGCCAAGGGCGAGCTCGACCGCGTCTTCGCCTACCGCCATCGCGTCACGCGCCACGACCTCGCCAGGCATGCTGCCGCTGGCCTCGCCCCGATGACCATCGCCGTCACGGGCGGCAGTGGGATGATCGGAACACAGCTTATCCCGTTTCTGACCTCGGGCGGGCACCGCATCGTGCAACTCGTGCGTGATCCCGACGCGACACCGCCTGCGTGGTACGGCGACCGCCTCCGCTACGCCCAGTGGAACGTCGCCGAGGAGCGTATCGACGCCGCATCGTTGGAGGGCGTGGATGCGGTGATCCACCTCGCGGGAGAGAACGTGTTCGCGCCCCGGTGGACGGCACAGAAGAAGCGGCGCATCCTGGAGAGCCGCGCGCAAGGCACACGCCTGCTCGCCCGGACGCTGGCGTCGCTCGACCGCAAGCCGCGCGTGCTGCTTTCGAGCTCGGCGTCCGGCATCTACGGCCACCGCGCCGATCGCGTTCTCACCGAGGACGACGCCCCCGGCACCGGCTTCCTCGCGGACGTCTGCAAGGTCTGGGAGGCTGCCACCGAGCCGGCTGAAGCCGCCGGGATTCGCACCGTTCACCTCCGCACGGGCGTCGTGCTGGACCCGCGTGGCGGGGCGCTCAGTCTCATGAAAACGCCGTTCGCAGCAGGCCTCGGCGGCTGGATCGGGCGCGGCGACACCTACACGCCCTGGATCGCGCTCGACGACGTGCTCTACGCCATGCTCTACGCTCTTGCATCGGACGACCTCAGCGGACCCGTCAACCTGAGCGCACCGCAGCCTGTACCG
>JBCCRG010000437.1:0-3321 GCA_039208155.1 Bacteroidota bacterium
AGTGGATCTAATGACAAACTATTAAACAAGTTTAAAGATAAGGCAACATATTTATGTGGAAAGTACTTAAAAAAACCAATGGGGGCGACGAGAGGTATAATACTAGGGCATATGACTTGCCAAGAAATTTATCAATGATGTAGTCATAGGAAAAGGCGACATATATTGTACGCGTGTTAGATAACAACCTGTTAGGTAGGCACTACTTCGATGCTGTGCCAAGCTAGTGGAGCTTACTCTTACCGACCCACTTGTACGCAGTCGGCCCACCCAGCGGGCTGAAGTCTCCTACTACAAACGGTTTAGACATACTGCTGATACCCAACATCCCACAACTGCTGTAGCACATCAAGGCATGGGACCGCGCTGACCGGCCCCTATTCTTTGTATCAGTCGCTGTGACAGAGACCACGCCGGTTCACGAGGACTCCGAGGCGTTGTCCCGGCACGTTGAGACGGGCTTCCAGCCACGCGCGATCTCTCATTCCCATTTCGGGCGATGCTCTACCTCCTTGTCTCGCTGACTGCCACCCTTGCCCTCGTACCTGACTCATCCGTCGTGCTACAAGAACGGATCGACTGGTTTGACCCGACGACCGGGCAGTTCCTGGGCACCGAGCAGACCTACTTCGACGCCGGCGGGCATCGCCTCCGCCTCGAAGTCTCGGGGGCTGACGGTGCGCAGACTCTGCTCTACTTCGTCCTCCGGGACCCGTCTGGACGCGAGGAGGCCGCCGTCTACTTCGAAGGCGACGAGCCCACAGCGACCCGCACCGCATTCGACTACGACGATGCCGGACGGCTACGCACCTCGACCTACTCCTACGAACCTGGCGTCACCGCCGACCGGACGGAGGCCGTATTGGACGACGCCGGCCGTGAGATCCTACGCCGGTACTTCCGTGCTGATGGCTCTCAATATGGCGAGGAGGATGTGCTCTGGAACGAAGACGGGACGCAGCGCGGCTGGGACTTCCGCCGCCTGCGCCGCGACGGCACGACCGACCCCGACCGCGGTGCTTCGTACCGCTACGCGTACCGCGCCACCGATGAAGCCGGTCAGTGGACCGTTCGTACGCGCAGCCGGGACGGTCAAGTAGAGCGCATCGGGGCGCGTACCGTCACGACGGCAACCGACCGCGCGCCGTTTGTCACGGGTGCCCCGTTCGCGCTAGGCACCGTATCCACCGAGCAACCGGAGACGTCGCCCTCGTTCTCGCGTGACGGGCGCACCATGGTGTTCGCCCGCTACGTCGATTGGGGCGCAAAGACCGCGCTTATCGCCGACCTTACCGACGAAGGATGGATGGTCGAGGCGATCCCCGACATCGGGCCGGTGTACAACCTGGCCGTTGCGCCGGACGGTGATGCTGTCGTGTACGCCGCCGGTCCAGCGGGCCCGCTGATGCGCGTGGCGCGGACGCCGGACGGCTGGCTGGAGCCCGAGAATCTGACGGACCAATACGACATCCAGGGGGCCTACGCCTCGTTCACTGAGGCTGGGGATCTGGTCGTCTACCAATCGGATGGCCCCGCAGGCGACGGCATCTACCTCGCCCCCCGCAGCGGCGACGGGTTCGGTTCTGCCACCGCGCTCTACGTCCCGGACGAGGGCACGACGTTCGATGGGATCGTGGATGGACAGCGCCTCTTCGTCACGCGGTGCCTGGACGATGTGTGTGACCCCGGCCCTTCGAACGGGGTGTGGGAAGTCGCGCTCGATGCAGAAGGAGAACCCTCCGGGCAGAACGTGCCCGCCTTGCCCTACGTGTGGGGCGTCCAGCCCGTGGAAGCCCTCGGTCTCTTCGTGTACACCGATGGCGAGGATATCCTCGCTGTTCCGCTGTCCGTAGTCGACGAGCCTTCTGGCGACTGAGCGCTAAGCCCTACGACCGCACGTGGTAGTCGCCCTCGGCGATCCACTTGAAAGTCGTCAGCGCGTCGAGCCCCATCGGGCCGCGGGCGTGGAGCTTCTGCGTGCTCACAGCCACCTCGGCGCCGAGGCCAAACTGCCCACCGTCGGTGAAGCGCGTCGAGGCGTTGACGTAGACCGCTGCCGAGTCGATCTCGTTGAGGAAGCGCGCGGCGTGGGCAGGCGTCTCCGTGAGAATGCCGTCGGAGTGCTGTGTCGAGTGGGCGTGCACCTGCGCGATGGCGGCGTCGAGGCCATCTAAGACGCGAAGGCTGAGCGTGAGGCCGAGCCATTCCTGGTCGAAGTCGTCCGGGCCCGCTGGCGTTAGATCGAGACCCGCCGTGTCCACGAGTAGCGCGTGGGCGATGTCGTCCGCGCGGAATGCGACGCCATGCTCGGCAAGCGCGGAGGCGACGCGTGGGAGGAAATCGGGCGCGACGGCCTCGTGGACGAGTAGCGTGTCGAGCGCGTTGCAGACGCTCGGGCGCTGCACCTTCGCGTTCACGATCACAGGAACCGCGCGGTCGAGGTCGGCCGAGGCGTCCACGAACAGGTGGCAGATGCCGATGCCGCCCGTGATGACAGGGATCGTGCTTTCCTCCTTGCAGAGCCGGTGCAACCCCGCCCCGCCTCGCGGGATGAGCATATCAACGTAGGCGTCGAGCCGCAGCAGCTCGCGGACGAGCGCGCGGTCGGTGCTCGCGATGAGCTGCACGCACGCCTCCGGCAGACCGACGCTCGCCAGCGCCTCGGAAAGCGCCCGAGCAAGCGCGATGTTCGAGCGCAGCGTCTCCGAGCCGCCGCGCAGCAGCGCCGCGTTGCCCGCCTTCAGGCACAGCGTCGCGATGTCCACCGTGACGTTCGGCCGGGCCTCGTAGATCACCCCCACGACGCCGAGCGGCACCGTACGCCGCTTCAGTCGGATGCCGTTGTCGAGGGTGCGCTGGTCGTATTCGCGCCCCACGGGATCAGGCAAGTCGGCCACCTTGCGCGCGTCGTCGGCGAGGGCTTGGAGGCGCTTCGGGGTGAGGAGGAGTCGGTCGAGGAGGGCTTCTGTGAGCCCGTTCGCCCGGCCCGCTGCCACGTCTTCGGCGTTGGCGGCCAGGATCGTGTCGGCATGCCGCTCGATGGCGTCGGCGATGGCGTGGAGGGCGGCATTTTTCTCTGCCGTGGTAGCAACTGCGAGGGCACGGCTGGCTTCCTTGGCCGCGCGTCCGAGCGCGGTGAGATCGACGGTGGTGACTTGCATGGCTGGGGCGTAGAACGGGTCAGACTAGAATCAAATCGTCACGGTGGACGGCTTCATCGCCGAGGGTAAAGCCAAGCGTGGCGGCGATGGCAGCGGAGCGGAGCCCTGCGAGGCGACGTAGTTCGTCTGCGTCGTAGCGCGCGATGCCGCGTCCGAGATC
>JBCCRG010000438.1:0-3280 GCA_039208155.1 Bacteroidota bacterium
AGTAGTAGCGCGGCTGCCCCGACGGCGTCCGGTAGAGCCCCGTCTCGGGATCATAGTCCCCGTCCGTGAGGAAATCGAGCATCAGGTAGGGGTGCGTGGTGCCTCCCTTGCGCAGGTTGATCTCGATAGCGACGTACCGCCAGCCGGTCTCCGCCGCCGGGTCCTCCACGCACAGGAAGTCGACGCCGAAGCGACCGAGGGCGCCGCGCTCGGCGAGGACGGCCCCGATGCGCTCGCCCGCCTCCTGCAGCGCCATCCGGTAGGGCGCGGCGGCCGGGAACGTGCAGCCGAGGAAGACCTGGCCGCTCGGCCCGCCCAGCACCTGCTCGTGCGTCGAGATGACCGACGCGCGGCCCATCGGGTCGACGCGGCACTGCACCGACGGCGAGGTCTTGCGCGCGCCGTCCACGAACGCCTCCACGATGCCGCCCATCTCGGCGAACGAGGCCGCGTAGTGGTCCCACGTCTCCGTCTTGGCCTCGAACTGGAGGCGCTCCGGCAGCACGTCGGCGACCCATCGCTCGAGCGTGTCGCCCGCGCAGCACGATGCCGGGGCCCCGGCGTACGAGAAAATGGCATTGCCCTCGCCGCTGAAGCCCTCGTCGAGCTTCACGACAGCCTTGCGCAGCGACGGGTCGCGCTGCTTGAGCGCGGCGAGCGCCGCCGCGATCTCGTCGGGGGTGTGGAGGTGCTCGAAGCCGTCGGGCAGCGGGACGCCCGCCTCGCGGAAGATCTCGCGGCTGCCGCTCTTGGTGCCGAGGTGGCGCAGCGCCGGGTCGCAGGCGTAGAGCGGGATGCCGAGGCGCACGGCGAGCGTACGCTCTAGCTCGGTCGCGTTGAAGACGGTGAGGTGCGCCGCTGCCGGGTCGTCGATCTGGCGGCGGATGCGGTCGAGCAGGCGCGGGCGGTCGAGGAGCTTCTGCGTCAGCGGCCGGTCCGCGTGGTCGTGGCAGGCGAGGAGCGTGAGCCGCTCGCGCGCGTGGACGCTCGGGACGCCCGCGAGCAGGTTGAGCACGTAGTCCACGATGCCCGGCGAGAGCGGCTGGCTCGTCACGTAGACGACGCGCGTGCGCGGCATGCGCAGCAGCATCAGCGCGAAGAGCATGCGCTCCTCGTAGTGCGTCGCGCCGTCGATCTTGCGCAGTTCGTCCTGCGGCAGCGACAGGCTCGGCACCACCACGACCGTGCGCGGCGCGCGTGGGTCGGGGAAGACGTGCTCGTACTGTGCCCGAAAAGCCGACTGGAGCGCATCGAAGCGGAGGCGCTCCTCCGCAGAGTCGGCCGCAGGCCAGTGGACCGGGAGATCGTGCGCGATGGCGTCCACGGGAGCCGACGGCAGTGCGAGAGACATAACCCTTCCTTGCAAACAGACGAGAGGTGCATCCCCCAGGGTAGGGCACGGTCGCGGGGCCTGCTGCGCTGCCAGGCCGCCGCGTGCTGTGAGCGATTCCCCCACACGCCTTGTTCGCTTAACCCAGCGCGTTTCCGAGCGATACCCGAAGCATCCCTGCCTTCGAGGTCCCGTCGCCTGTCATGTCTGCCCTGCTCGCTCGCCTTCAGCAGCCGATCCCCGCCGCGTCGCTGGTCGCCTTTCGCGTCGCGTTCGGCGCGGTGATGGTCTGGGAAAGCTGGCGCTACGCCTCGAAGGGCTGGATCCCGCGCTACTACCTCGAACCGGCGTTTAACTTCACCTATGCGGGCTTCGAGTGGGTCGCGCCGCTGCCGGGGCTCGGAATGTACGCCGTCTTCGCCGTGATGGCGATGGGCGGGCTGGGCGTGGCGCTCGGCTTCGCATACCGGACGAGCGCCGTGCTGCTGTTTCTGACCACGGCCTACGTGTTCCTGCTCGCGCAGGCGCACTACCTCAACCACTTCTACCTGCTGGTGCTCCTCTCGGGCCTGCTGGCCGTCGTGCCTGCGCACCGGGTATGGTCGCTCGACGCGTGGTGGGAGCGCCGTCGTGCCCGCAAGGCCGGGACGCCGGAGCCCTCCTCCACTGTGCCGCTCTGGAGCGTGTGGCTCTTCCGCGCGCAACTCGGCATCGTCTACACGTACGCCGGGATCGCAAAGCTGAACGCCGACTGGCTGCGCGGCGAGCCCATCGGCTCGTGGCTCGCCAACCGCGCGGACTATCCTGTGCTCGGCCCCGTCTTCGCCGAGCCGTGGGCGGGCGTCGTGTTCGCCTGGGGCGGGCTCGGCCTCGACCTCCTCGCGCTACCCTTCCTGCTCTGGCGACGAACGCGGATGGTGGCCTACCTCGCGCTCGTCGGCTTCCACCTGATGAACGCCTGGATCTTCACCATCGGCGTCTTCCCATGGGCGATGATCGCGCTCACGCTCATCTACTTCGACCACGACTGGCCGACCCGACTCGTCCAGCGCGTTCGTCGCACGGCTCCGACTCCGGTCCTGCTCCCGGCGGCGCGTCCAACGCCACGCTGGGTACTCGCGGGCGTGGCGGCGTTCCTCGTCGTGCAACTCGTCCTCCCGTTTCGCCACTGGGCCCACCCCGGCGACGTGGCCTGGACCGAGGAGGGGCATCGCTTCTCGTGGCGGATGAAGCTGCGCACCAAGAAGGTGGACGCGCCGCGCTTCTTCGTCGTGGATCGGACGAACGAGGTCGTCGAGATCGTGGACCCGTACGCGGTGCTCCCGCGCTGGCAGGCGTCCTCGATGGTGAAGCGGCCCGACATGATCCTCCAGTTCGCCCACTGGCTCGACGCCCAGGCCGAGGCGGACGGGCAACCGGATGTCGCCGTCTACGCCGACATCGTGGCGCGGCTGAACGGGCGCCCCGCTGGGCGGCTGATCGACCCCGACTACGACCTCACGCAGGGCCGCCGGTCGCTGCTCGGGTTCACGCCGTGGGTTCTGACGATGGACTCGGCTCCCGCGCAGCACACCGAGCCGCTCGCCGTGGACCGCTGGGACGCGCCGCCGATGCGTACGACGGCGGAGTGAGCGGCCTGCTCAGGCGCGCTCGATAGTGACGGCGGTGCCGTCCTCCAGGTCGAGGCGGATCGTCCGCTGGTCGTCGGAGAGGCGGTAGGTCAGGATGTCCTCAGGGAAGACCTCCTTCGGCGTGTCCATGTAGAAGAGCGCATCGGCGACGACCTGCCAGTCCTCGGGCGTGAGCGCCACGAGCGCCACGCCGTCCTCCTCGACGTAAGGCGCGTAGTTGATGACCTTGTTGAGGTGGTTGATCGCCTGCTTGACGTGAAGGCCAGGGTCCATGGGCTTGGGTGTGGACGTGTGGACGTGTGGACGTGTGGACGTGTGG
>JBCCRG010000439.1:0-3217 GCA_039208155.1 Bacteroidota bacterium
CGGCGAAGCCGGGGAACGCGAGCCCGAGCGCCTCCCAGTTCTGGAAGATGTCGCGCCAGTTGCCCTGGTAGTCGCGCTTGACGGAGCCGTCCTCGTTGCGCAGCGCAATCGTGAACGTGTTCCACGGGCGGCTCGGGTCGCCGTGGCGGCGGCTGAAGCTGAGCGGGAGGTATTCTAGGCCCAAGCGCTCCAGTTGGGGATCGCCGCCCTGCTCGGTTTGCGTCCGGAGCGTGTCCAGCAGCGTACGGAGGTCTGTCTGCGCGGGCAGCGCTGCGAGCGGGGCTGTATCGACGGTCACGTTGCGCTGCTGCACAAACGCGATCACGTCGGCCGTGTCGATGGCGTAGCCGTCCTCGAAGACGCCGCCCCGCATCATGTTGAAGAGCACGTTGGTCCGGTGCCGGGCCGTCGTGCGGCGGTCGGCCGTCGCCTGAAGGCCGTCGGCGCTCGCCACGAGGCGGTGCAGCCGCTCGGTGCCCGCATCGGCGTCGGCCTCGACGGCCGCGATCAGGGCGGCCGGATCCGCGAGTTGCGCGTCGAGGTCCGCCACGTCGGCGGCGTCCTGGTCGAGCTCCGCGACGATCAGCCAGCGCTGGGCGTCGCCGGGCTGCATCGCGAGCGTCGCGTGGGCGAAGTAGGCCCCGCGCTCGGCTCGGACGTCGTGCTCGCTCGCGAGGGCACCGCCGCGCCGGAAGGCATCGAGTTGGCGCGACGAGACGAGGTGCGCATCGGCGTCGAGGCCCGCTTGCCAGACCGTCGTGGCCTTGAGCGCCTCGCTCGGCTCCGCGCGGTCAACGGGCTGCGCGCTCAGCGTCAGCAGGCCGAGGCCCGTCGCCGGGTTGAGTTCGTTGCGCTTGTAGGCGTCCATCAGCACGCTGCGCTCCGACTGCATCGTCTTGCTGATGCCGAAGGGCAGCACGTTCTGGAGGCCGTCGAGGACGCGCACCGTGGCCGCTGTCCTGCCCTGGTCGCCGTGGAGCGTCAGCTCTGCGCGGCGGACGAGGCCGTAGCGCTCGCTCGTCATCCACGTCGCGGCGAACGTCATGCCGAGGTCGTGGTTGACCTCCTCGAAGCAGAGCCGGTCGCCCTGCAGGCTCTTGTAGAGCGAGCGCGTGCGCCGGTAGAGACCCGGGTAGCGGTCCGAGAACGGCTCCCACAGCCAGGTCTCGTCGCTCCCGCCTGGAGTGACGAGCAGCAGCGTCGCAGGCCCTGAGATTCCCGCCGAGTCGTGGATCTTGTCCACGGTGTAGTACGGAAAGAGTGCATGCTCGGGGCTCCGCCGTCCAGCCGAGAGCGGCCCTCTGCTGGAGATGAACATCCAGTGGTCGGACGCGCTCACCACCGACATAAAGAAGGGGCGCATCCGGTCCACGTTCGTGATCCGGTACCACGTGGTCCCGCCACGCTCCACGAAGCCGCCGGTGACGGCGTCGCGCGCTGGGGTCAGCGTGGCGGGCCCGACGCGGATCGGACGCGGAGGCGAGTCAGGGTGACCGTTGGTGCGAGGTGAAGGGGTAGCCTGGGACGCGGAAGGCTCACTCGTTGACATAGAAGGGGATGTTGGCGTGGGCGGCATGTCCGTTCCCATCGTATACGTACACGAACACCCGATAAGCTCCCGGCTCTGTCGGTGCCGTCACCGTTACTTCTGCGGCGTCGGCAGGCGACACGAGGCCCTCGATCTCTTCGGGGACCTCCTCGTCATCGCCGCCCGAGGCTTCGGTCTGGCTCTCTTCGCGCACCCGCCAGGCGTAGCTGAGGGCGTCGCCGTTGAAATCCATCGCCTCCACGACGGCCGTCACGGTCTGCCCAGCGTTAAGGCGCACGTTGTCGAAGGCGGTCTGGCCATCAAGCGTCATGGATTCGAGGCGCGGCGTGCGGTTCTCGGGCCACGCGCCCGTCCAGAGGTACTCCATCACGTCCACCGATTCCGTCTCCTCGCCGGTCGGCAAAAACATGCCGTACCACGTGGGGGTGCGTTCCTGCTTCTGGCCCCAGAGGAAGACGTAAGAGCCGAGCAACTGCGTCGCGTCCGAGGCGATGGCGGTCTCGTAGCGGCTGCGGTAGAGGTCGGCCTTGACCGAGCTCGTGTTCTCGATGGGCGCGCCCCACTCGGTCTTCGCGACTTCCCAGTGGCCCGTTGCGCCCCACTCAGTCACGATGTACGGCCCGGTCAGGCCGGACTCCTCCAGGTAGCGCGGAAGCTCGTTGATCGCGCCGTAGAACTGCATCGAGATCACGTCGAGGGCGGGAGCGCGTTCGTTGATCGCGTCCACGAGGTCCTTGCTGACGCCCGCGAGCATCGTCGTCGTCGGGTGGTTGGGATCGACCTCCTTGATCATCTCGGCGATGCCACCGACGGCATCCCAGACCTTCGGGTTCTCGGCATCGAGGTTGAGTTCGTTGCCGATGCCCCACATCAGTAACGCGGGGTGGTCTTTGTATTTCATCACCTCGGCGCGGATGCGTCCGAGCTGCGCCGCGACGGCCTCCTCGTCGTCGTAGTCGAAGCCGAAGACGCCGCGGCCCTGGCCTGGCCGCTCGCGCGCCACTTCGAGGCCCATCGTCACCATGAGGCCATGCTCGTAGGCCCGGTCGAGCACTTCTGAGCCGGAGTCACGCCCGTTGTCGGTGCGCCATGTCCGGAACGAGTTGGCCCCATGCGCGGCGAGGGCTTCGACATCGCCAAACTCCAGGCCTGCGCCGTTGATGAAAAATGGCTCGCCGTCGACCGTGAGGTGGTAGCGCCCGTCGGTCTGCACGACCTCAACGAGGCGCGGGCCCTCCTCGGCGAAGGGCGTGGCGATGATCGGCCTAGGACGAGACTCGCAGCTCGAGACAAACGCGAGGGAAAGCATGAGCGTGACGGCGAGCGCGACGGGGCGAAGGCGTCGAGACATGACGGAGACGAGACGTGGGGCGAGGGGCGTCAGTCCTTGACGAGCAGCGCTTCGAGTTCTTCGAGCGACTTGCCCTTGGTCTCAGGCACGACAAAGATGACGAAGATGAGCCCGGCGACGGCGAAGCCACCGAAGATCATGAACGTCACGGCACTGCCCAGGGTGTCCAACTCCCACGGAAAAAGTTGCTGCACGAGGAAGCTGACGCCCGAGTTGACGACCCCGACGACCGAGATCGCCAGCGCGCGGACGCGGTTGGGGAAGAGTTCGGAGAAGAGCACCCACATCACCGGCCCCAGCGAGATGGCGAACGAGGC
>JBCCRG010000440.1:0-3195 GCA_039208155.1 Bacteroidota bacterium
CCGTTCGTGAAGTCGTCCAGGTTGGTGAAGAGCCGCCCCTCGTCCGCGATGATCTGCACGCGGTAGGTGTGCTTGTTGTAGCGGCTGATCGCGTGCACGTAGCCGATGGCGTCGGGGTGCATCCAGTTGCGCCCGCCGCCCCGCGCGATGTGGAACTCGCCGTACTCCGTGATGAGGCAATTGTCGCCCTTCGTGTGGCTGACGCCCTGTGCGTAGCTGCAGATCGCCGTGCCGTTGGTTACATAGCCAAGCCGTGCCAGGTCGAGTTCGGCCCCGAGGTCGTTGAGTTCCGCCCCACCCCCGAGGGCGCCCGGCTTCTTCTTCCAGGCGATGATGTCCCCGGCGATCTCGACCGCCTTGTAGGCGACGCGGTCCATGTCCTGCTTACGCTTGTTCTCGTCGAACGCCAAGATGCCATTGGCCACGGCCAGACCAACGATGACAACGCCGAGGATAATCAGGAGAAGCTGTTGCTGACCCATAGTGATGTGCGGGCGGGGGTGAATGGTGGGCTAGACACCCGCGTTGCAACAACTTCCGCGCCGTCTTTGGGAAACGGGGCGCTAGACCCGTTCATGCGCGCCCGTGTGTCACGCCACCGTTTCAATACCCCCTCTATTTCCGAACGAGCCCCCTGAACTGTCCGCAGGCTAGGCGTTCGCTTTGACCCGAGGGGGCTCGTTCTTCTCTAGGCTCACCCACGGAGCGGAGGCCTCACCAACTCGGTGGTTTTACAACCTGGGTTCCATCGGCAAGCGGAAACGGGTCGGCGAGTTGGTGCCGCACGTATTGCTGCGCACTGATGACGAACGAGTCGGGCGCGAGCTTCGCTAGCTCGTTGTTCTTGCGCCTGTAGGGGAACGCGAACGCCACGCGCTTCTGCGGAAAGAGCGACTGCGCGGTACGCACGGCTGGGGCGAGGTCCGTATCGCCTGTGACGAGCACGACGGTATCGCAGGCGTCGCGGATGAGCAGTTCGAGGAGCTTCACCGCGAGCGCCACGTCCGTTTCCTTCTCCTCGTAGTGCTTGTTCTTCGCACTACACGCAGGGCACCGCGAGATCTTCTTCTTGAAGCGGTTGAGGTGGACCTGCACGCCGGTCTCTTGCAAGCACCGGAGATAGCGCTGATGCCGCGCCGTCACGTCCGGGTTCGTCGCCTCGAGGTGTCGTGCGAGCGCGGAGATGTAGTGGATCTCTGTGAGCCTAGCGTTCGTCCCGAACAGGTAAAGGTGGAAGCGGCAGAGCGCCTCCAGGTCCAGCCATCGGGTGGTTGCCCCGCTGAGGTCACGGTCGGCGCTCTTGAGCGAGTGGTACAGGTTGAACCCGTCCACGAGGAAGGTCACGCGGTCGATCATAACCGCGCAAAATAAAAAACCCGCCGGATCGTAACCCGACGGGGGCCGGCGAGCCCGAAGGCCCTACCGGGGCTGATTGATTAACACAACGTGAGAAGAGCTTACAATGTTGCACAGCACAACCACTGCGCTAGCTACTCCCACTCGATGGTAGCGGGGGGCTTCGAGGAGATATCGTAGGCGACGCGGTTGAGGCCGCGCACCTCGTTGATGATGCGGTTCGAGACGCGCCCGAGGAAGTCGTAGGGCAGGTGCGCCCAGTCGGCGGTCATGCCGTCCACGCTGGTCACGGCGCGGAGGCAGACGGCATTCTCGTAGGTCCGGAAGTCGCCCATCACGCCGACGGACTGCACGGGCAGCAGCACGGCGAAGGCCTGCCACGTCTCGTCGTAGAGCCCCGATGCCTTCAGCTCGTCGATAAAGATCTTGTCGGCCTTGCGGAGGAGGTCGGCCTTGTCCTTCGTCACGTCGCCGAGGATGCGCACGGCGAGGCCGGGGCCCGGGAACGGGTGGCGCTTGATGATGAGCTCCGGTACGCCGAGCTCGCGGCCCACGGCGCGGACCTCGTCCTTGAACAGCTCCCGGAACGGCTCGATGAGCTCGAAGCCGAGCTTCTCGGGTAGCCCGCCGACGTTGTGGTGCGTCTTGATGGTTACGCTCGGGCCGCCCTTGAACGACACGCTCTCGATCACGTCGGGGTAGAGGGTGCCCTGCGCGAGGAAGCGCGGCTTCTGGCCGAGGCGCGCTTCGATTTCGTGAGTGGCGTCCTCGAAGACCTCCACGAAGACGCGCCCGATGATCTTGCGCTTCTGCTCGGGGTCGGTGACGCCCTCCAACTCGAGCAGGAAGCGCTCGCCCGCATCGACCGCCACGAGATCCAGATCGAAGCCGTATCGGAAGGTGTGCTGGACCTCCTCGAACTCGTCGGCGCGCAGCAGCCCGTTGTCGACGAAGATGCACGTCAGTTGGTCGCCGATGGCCTCGTGGAGCAGCACCGCTGCCACGGACGAGTCGACGCCGCCGGAGAGGCCGAGGATCACATGGTCGTCGCCGACCTGCGCGCGGACTTTCTCTTTCTGCTCCTCTATGAAGCTGGCCGCGGACCAGTCGCCGCGCCCGCCGCAGATCGTGCGGACGAAGTTCTCCAAGATCTGCGCGCCGACTTTCGTGTGGACGACCTCCGGGTGGAACTGCACACCGTAGAACGGATGCGTCTCGCTGCGCACGGCCGCGATGGGCGCGTTCTCGGTGTGCGCGATGCGGTGGAAGCCGTCGGGGAGGCGCGTGAGGTGGTCGCCGTGGCTCATCCACACCTGCGCGCCATCGGCCACGTCCGCCATGAGCCCGATCGGCTCGTCAACGATGAGGTGCGCGCGGCCATACTCCCGCCGTTGGGACGGCTCGACGGCCCCGCCGAGCGAAAACGCCATCGCTTGCAAGCCATAGCAGATGCCGAGCACGGGCATGCGGCTGCCGTCGGCGCGCGTCCGCGTGAGCAGGTCGGGGTCGAGCTGCGGCGCGCCGTCGTCGTAGACCGACATTGGGCCGCCGGAGAGGATCACGCCGATGGTGCTCTCGTCGGCGAGGTCGGCGATGGGCGTCGTGCAGGGGTGGATCTCGCAGTAGACGCCCGCCTCGCGCACGCGCCGCGCGATGAGCTGCGTCGTCTGGCTCCCGAAGTCGAGGATGAGGACGGATTGGTGGGTCATTTACGATGTTGGATTTGAGATTTTCGATTTGTCAGAATGATGCAGCAGCGAGGCAGGCTCCCCCAATCGAAAATCAAACATCCTCAATCGGAAATCACTCGGCTCCGATCATGTGCTTGTAGTCGGCGGC
>JBCCRG010000441.1:0-3195 GCA_039208155.1 Bacteroidota bacterium
CACCGCCAACACGCCGCGCACCGGCCAGGTGCCGTTCGACAACGACGGCGACGGGCTCACCGACGAGGACCCGCCCGACGACCTCGACGGCGACGGCCACATCACGATGATGCGCCGCGAGATGCCCGGCGGGCGCTGGAAGAAGCATCCCGACGACGACCGCCTGATGGTGTTCTGCGAGATCGACGAAGCCTGCGGCTGGCAAGTCTGGTTCACCGAGGGCTACGACAATGACGGCGACGGCGTCCTCAACGAAGACGGCGACGGCTACTACGACCCCAACCGCAACTGGGGCTGGGGCTGGGCCCCGAACTACACCCAGCGCGGCTCGCACCACTACCCGTTCAGCCTCCCCGAGACGCGCGCCGTCGCGGACTTCATCAAGGCGCACCCCAACATCCTTGGCGGGCAGAGCTACCACAACACCGGCGGCATGATCCTGCGCGGCCCCGGCGTCGAGGGCGACCCGACCTACCGCAGCGACGACGCCGTGATGCAGCGCCTCGCCGAGGTCGGCGAAGAGATGCTGCCGGGCTACGAGTCGCTCGTGATCTGGGACGACCTCTACACCGTCTACGGCGGCGAGACCGACTGGATGTACTACCACGAGGGCATCCTCCCCTTCACCAACGAGCTGTTCACGCCCTACAACCTCTTCCGCACCGAGAGCGAGGGCGGCTTCTTCGGCGCGATGGCCGACTTCTACCGCTTCGACGAGCTGCTCCTCTTCGGCGACGGCATCGTGCCGTGGACGGAGGTGGAGCACCCCGACTGGGGGACTGTGGAGGTCGGCGGGATGAAGAAGACGTTCCGCCGCATGCCGCCGTCATTCCTCCTCGAAGAAGAGGCGCACCGCAACATGGCGTTCACGCTGCTCCACGCCTACGAGCTGCCCGTGCTGGAGGTCGCCGACATCGAGACGCGCGCGCTCAGCGGCGGACTCACCGAGGTGACGGCGACCATCGTGAACCACCGCACGGTCCCGACGCGGCTGGAGGTCGACACCGAGCACGGCCTCACGCGCCCCGATTGGGTGACGCTCTCCGGTGCGGAGGTGCTCGCGAGCGGCGTCAAGCGCAGCCGCCTCGATGACGTGTTCGCCCCGCAGGCGTCGCGCCCGGAGCGCGTGAGCGTGGAGGCCGTGCCCGGCCACGGCTCCGTGACCGTCGCCTGGATCGTGCGCGGCGGTGGCCCCTACACCGTGACCGTCGACTCGCAGAAAGGTGGACGGGCAACGAGGACGTCTACACGTTGAGACTGGCTACGCGTCAGCTGTCGGTAAACACGTCCTCCAGCGCAGCGGCCCCGCCGACGACGGGAAGCTCCAGTGCCACCGCATCCAGATCCACGATCAGTTCGGTGCCGGGCTCGGGCCAGAGCGTGAAGTCGCGGTCGCTGGCGAACACGAGCAGGCCGAGGCGCTGGCCTGCAGCGAGGATCTGGTCATCCGGCTCCAGGTCGAACGCCACGTCCACGAACTGCCCCGGCGTGAGCGGCTGGCTCTCCGTGAGCGAGCCCTCGGCAGACGCGACGAAGTTCTGTGGGTCGGCCCAGCCGCGTGTGACGATGCCGCCGCGCGCCCGGCGTCCCGAGGTCCACGGCAGCGAGACGAGCCACACCGAGAGGTTGACGGCGGGCTCGTCCGAGGCGACGCGTAGCCGGACGCGGGCCACGCCGGAGAGGTGCAGCGGTGCGGCCAACTCCGGGGTCGTGAAGAGGAGCCGGTGCTCCGTCCACTCCGCCTCTGCGAGGGCCCGCCCGTCGAAGGAGACGTTGTCGATGACGGTGGCGATGCCCTGGTCGGGTGCGTCCGTGAGGCGCAGCGTGCCCACGCCGTGCATCGTGCCCTGCGTCTCGCCAGCGGCAGGGTGGAGCGTGACCGGCGCGGCGTCGGGGTTGGGGTAGTCCGCGTACGGCGTCGGGTCGGCGCGCTCCCCGCCCTCGCGGACGATCCAGGCTCTTGGGTCTTCCTCGACGCCGTTCTCGATGCCGTAGAGGTAGCGGGTGAACCAGCGGTTCATGCGCTCCAGCGGGGGGCGCCCATCGCTGTGCCCGCCCTGAGAGTAGTACATCTGTACGGGCACGCCGCGCGCCTTGAGCGCTTCGGTGACGCGGAAGCTGTGCAGCGGCATCACGTTCCAGTCGTTGAAGGCGTGGCCCATGAGCGTGGCAGCCTGGACGCCGTCGATGGCGTTGAGGTAGTCGCGACCCGCCCAGAAGGCGTTGTAGTCGCCCGTCAGGCGGTCACGGCCCTCGGCCATCTCGGCGTCGCGGACGGTGGCGTCGCAGTAGGCGCGGCGGTCGGAGTCGCGCGAGTGGATGAAGTCGTAGAGCACGTCGATGTCCTCGCCGAGGTAGCCGCCGGGGTGGCGCACGAGGCCGTAGGAGCGGTAGTAGTGGTAATACGACGTGTTCGGCGCGATGGGGATGATGGCTTCGAGGCCCTCGACGCCCGTGGTGGCTGCCGCGAGCGGGAGCGTGCCGTTGTACGACGTGCCCGTCATGCCCACCTTGCCCGTGCTCCAGTCAGCCGTGACGGCCTCACCGCCCTCGGGCTGCGTGAAGCCCGGCGCGCGCCCGTTGAGCCAATCGATCACCGCTTTCGGCGCCAGCGACTCGTTCGGGCCGCCGACCGTGGGGCAGCCTTCCGAGAGCCCCGTCCCCGGCGACGACGAGTGGACGACCGCGAACCCGCGCGGTACCCACGTGTCGATCTGGCTCCGCGCGATGCCGGGCACCACCCGGAGCGCCACGTCGGGCCCTACGGTGCGCGGCGGCGGCGTCTCGCCGATCTCGTGCTGGACGTCCCAGAAGAGCCCTGGCGCGAACCCGGCGGTGCCCGCGAAATACGGGCTCGTCTCGTAGACCACGGGCACCTTCAGGCCCTCCGTCTCGGTCTGCGCGGGCCGCACGATGGCTACGTGCACCCGGTCCATCGCCCCGTCGCCGTCCGAGTCGAACTCGGTTTCGACCCACAGTTCCTCGCGGATCCAGGCGTCTGCGTCCTCGAATGCGGGGACCACCTGCGCCTGCCCGTCTTCGAATCGAGGCCCGGCTTGGCCGTGGACGAGGGGCCCTCCTCCGAGGACCAGAGCAAAGGCGAAGGCGAGGGCACGGCGCATGGGTAACAGACGGCTTCGGGAGACGAGACGGACGTCCAACCTACGCCCTCGCACGGCCGCGGTGCCTGCTACC
>JBCCRG010000442.1:0-3186 GCA_039208155.1 Bacteroidota bacterium
CTCGCGCTGCTTCTTGCTTGACGTGTTCTCGCGCGTGTGCTCGATGTGCTGGATCACGCCGCCGAAGCGGTGCTCGTACTTGACCTCGCGGCCCTTGTACTGGTAGACGATGTCGAACTGCTCGTCGCCCGCGCCGCTCAGGATCACCGTCTGCTGCTTCGCGGTGAGGTCCTGCCACGGCGTCTCGAAGTCGAACCCGTAGGCCTGCGCGACGGCCTCCAATTGGGCAAACGTCCAGATGTCGCGCGGCTTGCCGAGCGGGGCGATGGCGCCCTGTGCGATGGTCTTCTCCGGGTTCGGAACGACAAGGTCCGGGTCGATGGCGCGGACGGTGCCGAGGCCCGAGCAGTGCGGGCACGCGCCGTAGGGCGAGTTGAAGCTGAACGTGTTCGGCGAGGGGTCGTCGTAGCTCAGCCCCGTCGCCGGGTCGGTGAGGTGGCGGCTCATCAACCGGTCGCCGGCCTCCACGCGGTCGTCGCCGTCGCCATTCGCTTCGGCGATCTCGACGATGAGCGAGCCGCCGCCCATGCCGAGCGCGACCTCCACCGACTGCGCCACGCGCGCCCGGATACCGTCCTTGATCTTGAGCCGGTCGACGACGACCTCGATGTCGTGGATCTTGTAGCGGTCCACCTTCATGCCCGCCACGATGGGGCGGCTTTTCCCATCGACCCGCACCCGCTCGAAGCCCTGCTTGGCGATCTGCTCGAAGAGGTCGCGGTAGTGCCCCTTGCGCCCGCGCACGACCGGCGCGAGGATGGAGAGCTTCGTGCCCTCGGGGAGCGCCACGATCTGGTCGATGATCTCGTCGTCCGACTGCCGCACCATGCGGTTCCCGGTCTCGTACGAATACGCCGTGCCCGCACGTGCAAAAAGAAGCCGCAGGAAGTCGTAGATCTCCGTCACCGTGCCGACCGTCGAGCGTGGGTTGCGGCTGACCGTCTTCTGCTCGATAGCGATGACCGGGCTGAGGCCGTCGATGAAGTCCACGTCGGGGCGCTCCATCTGGCCGAGGAACTGCCGCGCGTAGGCGCTCAGCGACTCCATGTAGCGCCGCTGCCCCTCAGCGTAGATCGTGTCGAAGGCGAGCGACGACTTGCCGCTTCCGCTCAGCCCGGTGAACACCACGAGCGCGTTGCGCGGCAGGTCGAGGTCGACGTTCTGGAGGTTGTGCTCGCGGGCACCGCGGATGATGATCCGGTCGTCCATGCAGACTCGGGGTGAGCAGGGCGGAGGGTGAGAGCGCGGGTGGGACGCGCAGCGGGTGGCTCAGGCAGAACGAACTTTCAACCCGCACTGAAAACCACGCGTTCCGTCGCCGAGGTTAGCGCACGATGAAGCCTCGCGAGCGTAGCCCCGCCCTGTGCCAGCAGTGTGTCAGTCGCGCAGCCTCTGCTACAGTCCGCCGCCCATCTCGCCGCAGACCGCCTCCACCTCGGCGACGGTCTTCGGAATCGCCGGGCCGAGCACCCGCAGGCCGTCGTCGGTCACGAGCACATCGTCCTCAATGCGGACGCCGCCGAAGCCGCGGCCGTCGTTCATCTGGAGGTAGAGGTCGATCTCGGCGTAGTCGAGGAACGCGGCGTGCTTGCCCTCGGCCTTCCACGCAGCCGCGAGCGCCGGGATGAAGTAGCAGCCGGGCTCGACCGTCAGCACGAAGCCGGGCTGGAGCCGCCGGCCGAGGCGGAGCGCCGACAGCCCGAACTGGTCGCTGCGCGTGACCTCGTCGTCGTAGCCGACGTGGTCCTCGCCGAGGGCCTCCATGTCGTGCACGTCCAGGCCCATCATGTGGCCGAGGCCGTGGGGGAAGAAGAGCGCGTGCGCCCCGGCGGCGACGGCCTCGTCAGGATCGCCGCGCATGAGGCCGAGCGCTGTGAGCGCTTGCGCCAGCCGCCGCGCCGCGATGAGGTGAATGTCGCGGAACAGCACGCCGGGCGCGACGGCGTCGAGCGCGGCCGTCTGCGCGGAGAGGACGGCCTCGTAGATCATCCGCTGCGGCTCGGAAAACGTGCCGGTTGCGGGGAACGTGCGGGTGATGTCGGAGGCGTAGCCCGAGGGCGCGACGGCCCCGGCGTCGGCCAGCACGAGGTCGCCGCGACGGAGCGCGTAGGCGGTCGGGTGGTTGTGGAGCGTCTCGCCGCGCGCGGTGAGGATGATCGGAAACGCCACGTCGCCGCCGCCCGCGAGCGCCGCGCCGCGCATCCAGCCTGCCGTTTCCCATTCCGCCGTGCCTGGCTTCGCGTTGCGCATCGCCAGCCGATGCATCGCGTTCGCGACGGCCAGTGCGTTCTCGATCTCGGCGACTTCGGCGTCCGACTTCACCGAGCGCTGCCCGACGATGGCGTGGATGAGTGGCTCGGAGACGAATCCGCCGAGCGCGTCCGGGAGTGTGCCGAGGAGCGCAGCGAGCCGCTGCCGGATGGCCTCGCGGTAGGGTGGCACGATGTGGATCGGCCGATCCGCGTCGATGGCGGCGAGCACGGCCGGGCCGAGATCACCAGGCGTCGCTGATGCCTCGACAGCAACGGCTGCGGCGCGTGCGGCGAGCGACGGCTGGGGCCCCTCCCACACCACGTCGTCCAACGATGCCTCGGGACCATACAGCGTAGCGGCTCCCGTGTCGAGGTCGATCACGCCGACGTGGTCGGGGAGGTCGTGGCCGAAGTAGTAGCGGAACGACCCGTCCTGGCGGAAGCCGTAGACGTTGCCCGCGTAGTTCATCGGGCTGGGTGGGTTGCCGGGGAGCACGACGAGCCCGCGCTGGCCGTCAGCAGCGAGCATGGCTCCGAGGCGAGCGCGGCGCGCGGCATACAGAGCGGGGGCGAACGGCAGCGGGGTGGAGGCCATAGCAACGACGGGAAGAGGCGGCAGCCATGGGCGTGCCGGGGAGCGAGAGAGGCGTCTGCATGATACGGGTGCGGTGTTCGTGCGAGCGTCGGTACCATCGCGGTGTCCGCCCTCCTTCCCCCAACCGATGTGCTCGATGTCAACGGACTCGTCTCCTGCTCCCTTCCCATTCAACGTCGAGAAGCTCCACGCCTATCTCCAGAGCACCCTGGGGCTGCGAGGCCCCGCGACGATCGGCCAGTTCCCGCATGGCTTCTCCAACCTGACCTATCGCGTCATCATTGACGACGAGAAGCGAGGTCCGCTCCAACTCGTGGTGCGGCGTCCCCCCGTCGGCGC
>JBCCRG010000443.1:0-3173 GCA_039208155.1 Bacteroidota bacterium
GCACAGCGCGAGGCGCTCGAAGCCGAACAGCGCCAGCTCCAGGCCGACGCGGACGAACTGCGTGTCCGCATCCGCGAACTCATCTCGTCGGAGCGGATCCGTGCTTCCGACACCGCCGAGCCGCTTTCGGAAGCCGAGATAGCTCGAGCGGAGCGTCTCTCGGGGTCGTTCCGGGAGAACCGGGGCCGCCTGCCTTGGCCCGCGCTCGGGACGCTCGTCGGGCGCTATGGCCAACGCACCAACCCCGTCACCAATACGATCACAATGGCCCCGGGCATCGATATCAGCACCGCCCCGGGTGCCGAGGTGCGCTCCGTGTTCGACGGCATCGTAGCGCGGGCGGCACGCATGCCCTCGTTCGGGACGTACCTCATCGTGGAGCACGGCGATGTAAAGACGGTCTACGCCAACCTCTCGTCGGTCAACGTCGCTCCGGGCGACCGCGTCCGCAGCGGCCAGGTGATCGGTCGTGCTGGGACGACGAGCACGCCGCGCGGGTCCGGTGTCTTCTTCGCGCTCTACGACGGCAACGACGAGCAAGACCCGCTCCCCTGGCTACGCAGCCGGTAACACTCGGTCCGGAGAGGGACTGCTTTAGGAGGCACCCGTTGGGCCGATACCCCCAGCCCGGCTTTTCCCCCGATCTCTCTGGCCCATGGCTCGACGGTCCCGCCGCGCGGCCTTCTGGCGGGAGGTCAGCGCCCTCCTGATCGCGCTGCTCGCCACCGCGCTCTTGATGCTCACATTGATGCCTTCGCTGGCTCCGTGAGAGGCCGATCTGGAGGCGGTTGTGACGCTTGGTTGCAGCGTTTTGGCGGAAGAGACAGACGGTGACAAATGCGGACGGACGCGTGACGAGGCGCGACCTGACGTGGACAACCCGCCTCAGCGGGCCCCGTAGCCTGAGGCGTGTTCACATCCACACAACTCCACGTCGCCATGTTGACCTCCTCGTTCCGCTCCGCCCCCGCCGCTGCCCTGACGCCCATCGCGCTGCTGGCCGCCCTGCTGTTCACTGTCCCTGTCACGCACGCCCAGCCTCTCACCGCCGTCGCCTACGAGAATGCGGCCCCGCTCGGCCCGTCGGTACTTGTCGCGGCCGAGACCGCCCCGTCCAGCGCAGCGCTCCTCGCCCAGACCGATGACATCGTCGCCACGCTCTTCTCGAACCCTGCCCATGCGGCCTCGATGACGCGCCGTCCCGAGCAGGCCGCTGCTGACTTCGCTCGCTTTGCCCTCGCCACGACGGCCACCACGGGTGCCTACGTCTCACACGACGTGCAGGGCTCGGAGACGGGCGAGTTGGGCCGCGTCTACACCTACGCCGAGGTGCAGTTCGCCAAGGACACCGTCCTGCTGCGCCTCACCTGGAAAGGGCCGCACCTCATCACCGTGACGCGCGGCATCGCTCCCAGCCAGGACGGCGCGTTCGCGAGCAACTAGACCTTCTCGACTCCACGGTGCCGCGCGTCGCAGGAGGAAGGACGCTGCTGGCCCCAACGCGAACCGCCCGCTTCCAATCCGGAGGCGGGCGGTTTGCTGTGTCGTGGAAGCCGATGCTTGGCCGACGTAGCGGTTAGCCGACGTACATCTCGAGCTCTTCGCGGCAGCGCTTCTGGCGGAGCTTGCGCAGCGCCTTCTCCTTGATCTGGCGGACGCGCTCGCGGGTGAGGCCGAAGCGCTCCCCAAGGGCCTGGAGCGTCTGCGGGCGCTCGTCGCCGAGGCCGAAGTAGAGACGCGTGATCTCGGCCTCGCGCGGCGAGAGCATCGAGAGGACGCGCTCGACATCGATCTTGACCGATTCCGCCGTGAGCTCCTCATCGGGCGCCTCCTGCTCGGCGTCGGGGAGCACGTCGAGGAGCGAGTTGCCGTTGTCGTCCGAGAAGGGGGCGTCCACCGAGAGCGAGCGGCGCGCATGCTGCATGCCCTCGAGAACCTTCGTCTCCTTGATCTCCAACTCGTCGGCCAGTTCCTCAATGTTGGGGCGGCGGCCGTGCTTCTGCGCGAGGCGGTCGCTGGCCTTGCGCATCTTCGAGAGCGTCCCGATGCGGTTCTGCGGGAGGCGCACCGTGCGAGCGTGGTCCGAGAGCGCCTTCAGGATCGACTGGCGGACCCACCACACGGCGTAGGAGATGAACTTGAAGCCGCGCGTCTCGTCGAAGCGACGGGCCGCCTTCACGAGGCCGTAGTTGCCCTCCGAGATGAGGTCGGCGAGGCTGAGGCCCTGCCCCTGGTACTTCTTAGCCACCGACACCACGAAGCGCAGGTTGGCGCGGACGAGCTTGTGCAGCGCGATCTCGTCGCCTTGCTTGATCCGACGGGCTAGGTCTACCTCCTCGTCAGGCGTGAGCAGCGACACTTGGCTGATCTCGTGGAGGTACTGGTCCAGCATCCGCTGGGAGCGAGGGACATACATCGGCGTGAAGTCGGGTTAGAGGATGCGGGTGGGTGGGCGCGCAGGCCTTCACAGGCCGCGGCGCGGGTCGGTGCTGGGCTCAGCGCCGTAGACCCGAGTGCCTATGGCCGCACCGGAGTGCGCGGAGGGCATCGGGGGTGGAAGCCGGAGCGTCCGGCGATTCCGTGAGGGCAACCAGTCCGATAGGTCGGCAGAGTCCACACATAGAGGACAACAGAAGGAGCAAATCGGCGGGAGTCTGGGGTAGGGCGACCGGCTGGGGTGGTATCCGTGTCGCCAACCGTACGCGCTTCTGCGCAGGGATACAGGCGCAAGTGAAGCAACGGGACCTTGCAATGGCGGCACCGGGCTAGGAGTTCCGCGCTTCAAGCCCGATTTGGGGCGGAAGGCGTAGACTTGTTGCGGGACTGAGCGGAAGCCATCGCATTTTCACGTACGACGTGCCTGCGTATGCTATCCACGTGAGCCATGAGCCCCAGCAGACGCCTGCTCGCCGGTTGGCGTGGACCTTGCGTAGGGACCCTGACCGGCTCCTCTGCCGTCGTTCCGGGTGGCATCCCCAGGCCTCCGTTTCGAAATCCCCGCCACCACCCTGCTTGCGCCTCGCTCTATGCGCCCTTCTCCGCGCGATGTCGAGCCCTCTCCCCTGTCCGTTGCGGTCGTGCGGGCCATGGCGGCCCCTGCCGCTCTCGAAGACGGTGCCCGCCGGGTCGTCGCCCTCAACGCAGCGCTGCGCCAATTGCTCTGCCTTGGACCC
>JBCCRG010000444.1:0-3161 GCA_039208155.1 Bacteroidota bacterium
GGGCATACAGGACGCTGACAGCCGCCCCCACATTGCTGGCCCCTGGCCAACCGCTGACAGCCTCCCCGATGAACATCCTCTCGAACCCGCTCTTCGCGCGCCTGCTCTGGGTGCTGCCGATCCTGCTCCTCGTGATCGCCGTCTCGCTGGGACGCGCGGGCCTGGAGCAGCAGGAGGTGCTTCGCCAGGGTGAGACGGTGGAGGCGGAGGTCGTTGAGATCTATACGCGGGAGCGCTCCGAGATCACGCGTGGGGAGGCGCGGCTAGTGGTGACGCCGCCCGGCGCGACCGCCCCAGAGAGCCTGGCGGTCGAGCTGCCGCTCACGGTCCTCAAGGCGCTCGAAGCGCGCGACGAGCCGACGGTGGACGTGGTGATGCAGGCCGGATCGGACCAGGTGGTGCTCGTGCCCTACCAGACCGTGCAGGTACGGCTCACCTTCATCAACGCCGCGATGGCGCTCGTCGGCTTCCTCGGCCTTGCCACGATGGTGTTCTTCTGGAACCGCCATCTTCGCCGAGAAGGCGACCCGGCGCACGTGCTGGTCGAACAGAAGTAGGACGCCGAGCCACAGCGACATAGGGGAACGTCCGGGGATGCTTTTAGAATTCCGCCCGGCAGCGTACGTTTAGGGACCCACCCCCTAAACCGTGACCACCATGCGCTTTGCCATCTCGCAGCGCGCCGACGGGCAGTTCGTCTTCGAACTCGTCGACGGCGACCGCCTGCTTCTCGTCAGCCCGCCCTTCGCCGACCGCGACCAGGCCATCGCCGCCGTGCGGTCCACCATCGATGCCATCGAGGAGGCCGACGGCTACACGGCCGAATCCACTGACGCGGGCTACGTCCTCCGTGTCTACGACGGCGACGACAACCTCGTGGCCGAGTCGCCCGCCTCTGCCGCGCAAGCCGACACCGACGCCATCGGCTCGGCCCTGCTCGACGGAGCCGCGCGCACGGACGACTACGACGTCACGATCACGACGAGCACCACGGACACGGTCGCGACGCCGCTCGCCTTCCGCTCAATGCGCGACGTGGACCCGGTCGGCTTCTACGACTTCGACGCCGTCGGCGCGAGCCGCGAGCCGGGCGGGCAGTCGTTCCAGCAGGGCGACTCGTACTACTACGTCGTCAACGACAACGCCGGGGAGCCGCTCATCTTTACGCGCTTCTACGGCTCGGCGGGCCCGCGCAACAAGCGCATGCGCTCCGTGCTCGAAGCCGCGAGCCGCGAGAACCGCTACGACACCGTCGAGGACGCCGACGGGGCGTACTTCATCCTGAAGGCACGCAACGGGATGGAGATCGCGCGCAGCCGCCGCTTTGCTTCGGCCGCCGCGATGACCTCGGCGCTGGGCTTCCTGCAGGGCTACGCGCCCGAAGCGTACAAGGAGGTCAAGAGCACCCGCCGCAAGCGCGGGGGCGGCGACAGCAACGACTACGACTTCACGCTTGCGGGCACGACCTCTGACCCCGGCTTCGACGCCTATCGCGCTGGGGCGGGCAACTTCGTGTTCCACTTCAACGGGACGGAGGGCAAACCGATGCTCTTCAGCCAGGGCTACTCGGGCCGTGCCTCGCGGGACAACGGCATCAAGGCCGTCATCCGCAATGCCGGGTACGAGGACCGCTACGAGCTGAAAGAGGAGGACGGGCAGCACTTCTTCATCCTCCGCGCAGGCAACCGCCGCGAGATCGCGCGCAGCCGCGCCTTCCCGACCGCCGCCGCTGCGATGGCCGCGATGGCCTTCCTTCGGGAGCAGGCACCAGGCTATGCGGCCCAGTACGGCGTCATCCTGCAGGAGCGCACGACGACCGAGACCGAATCGTTCACAATCCACGTCGATCCGCGCGACGTGGGTACGGCGGCGCTCGGTGCGGCGGCCCTAGGCGCAATAGCTGGGGCGGGCGGCGATGACGAGAACGATATCGAGGCGGCCGGTGGCGGTGCGGCGATTATTGCGCCGGTCCCTGTGCCGACTCCGGAGCCCGAACCCGAGCCGGAGCCCGAACCTGTTGTGGCGGCTGCGCCTGTGGCAGCAGCGGCTCCCGTGGCAGCCAGCACCGGAACCGGCGCGGGAGCGACCGGCGCAGGGGCGGCGGCAGGTGGAGCGAGCGCAGGCGCTACCTCGGCGAGCGCAGCCGGCGGTGCAGGCGGCTGTCTGAGCGGTGGCTGCCTGCGGTGGCTCCTGCTGGCGCTGTTGCTGCTGGCGCTGCTCTTACTCTTGTGGTGGCTGCTCACGCAGGTTGGTGGGTGCAGCACCTCGACCGACGACGACTCCGCTGGCGTGGTTGAAAGCGACGCCGCGACGATGGAGGAGGACGCCATTCCACTGCCGCTGCCCGCTGATACGCTGGAGGTTGATACAACCACGGCGGTGCCCGTCGGGGCGGCTATGGACACGGTGGCGGTCGCGGCTGAGCCAGGACCCCAACCGGAGCCGACACCCGAGCCGGAGCCTGAGCCCGAACCAGAACCGCTTCCCGAGCCCGAACCGGCTGTAGAGGTACCGAACGCACCGGACGTGTCCGGGGCTATCGTGCCGCGGAGCGCAGCCGAGGGCTTCGACCTCGACGGTTTCGCGTTGCGCCCAGGCTCCATGGAAGCGCGGCTGCTCGCCTACCTCAACGGCAGCGAGCCCGCAGGCCAGTCGTTCGTCTTCGGACGCGTGCTCTACCCGACCGGCGACCACCCCATCGACGAGGCCGGGTCCGAGCAGGTCTTCCTCGTCGGCGAGATCCTGAAGCGGTTCCCGAACGTCCGCGCTACCATCCACGGTCACATCGACGGGACCGAGAGCGAGACCTACACCGGGCCCAACCCACGCGGCTCGATGACGCTCTCGCAGCTCCGCGCCCACTGTGTCTGGCAGCGGCTCGTCTACCAGGGCGTCCCGCGCAGCCAGATCGAAATGGTCGGGCACGCGAACAACGACCCGGTGGCCTCGGACGACACGGCTGAGGGACGCCAGCAGAACCGTCGCGTCGAGATCGAGATCACGCGGAAGTAGCGAAGAGTTACGAGTGAAGAGCGTTCCGACGCTCGACACGCCCACGAACCCACGGTGGGCCGACACGTTGGGCGGGGGCGGAGTCAGATCCATTCGGACGGCTCCGCCTCCGCCTTTTTTCGGACACGCGCCCGACACTCATGACTCGA
>JBCCRG010000445.1:0-3154 GCA_039208155.1 Bacteroidota bacterium
GAGGCGGTCGCCGGTGATCGGGAAGACCCCGCCGTAGAAGGTGCCGATGTCGAACGCGCCGTAGTAGATCGCGGAGTCCGCCTCGATGCCGTCGGGGTCGAGGAACTCCCAGGCGGGGATGGTCCAGAGACCGGGCTTTGGATCAGTGGGGCACTCGTTGGCGGTGAAGAAGCCGCACGAGATCCCTGCGCCGTAGTCGAGCGTGTGCGGCCAGACGTAGGTCTGCGGCGAGGTCGAGACGGGCGACGCGCCGTAGAAGGGCTGTTCGAGGAGCGACGACTCGTAGCGGAAGCCGGCCGCCTGGAGCGCCGTGTACATCGCCTCGTTGGTGCGCAGGAACGGCGCGCGGAAGCCCGTGATGGTCCCGGCAGGCAGCCCGACCTCGTCGTAGAGGTAGCGCTGCTGCGAGCTGATCGCCTCGATCCACTGCTCCAGCGTGTGCGTCTCGCTCGTGTCATGGTTCTCGGTGTGGTTGCCGATCTCGTGGCCGGCGTCGTAGAGCGCGCGGACAGTCGCGGCGTCGGTGACGGCGCCGGTAGGGTTGGGGCAGTTGGTGCGGCTCACGAAGTAGGTGCGCGGCACGGGCCGCCCGTCGGGGTTCGTGAGGCCGTCGAGGACGGGGGCGATCACGGCCTCGGTGGCCGGACGCACGCAGTCGTCGAAGGTGACGAGCACGAACTGCGGCGTGTCCTCGGGCGCGAGGCCGCCGGGCGGCTCGGCGCTGGCGCAGTAGCACGACGGCAGCTGGCACGTCTCGGGGCACATGTACTGCGCGCGCGCCTCGGCGGCAAGCAGCAGCGTGGTAGCGCAGAAGGCGATGAGCGCGGGAATACGGGTCCACATGGGCGGTCTGGAACGGAAGCGTGACGGATAGGGGGAGTATCGTCCGGCACACCGCAGGACTTTACTGACATTCGCGCGGCTCGTCTGGAAACGATTCGTCTGGAAACGATGATGGGGCCTCCGCGCGTAAGATTGGTCGCCATCCGCCGCCTCTCGCTCCCGCCCGTGTCCGACCGCCGCCTGCTCCGCATCGCCGTCTGGTTCAACCTGATCGCCGCCGCGTGCTCGCTCGGCATCGCGCTGCTGGACTACGCCGACGGGCAGCAAAACCTCTACGCGCTCGTCTTTGCGGTGCTCTTCGGCGGCTTCGGGCTGTTCCTGCGACGGCTAGCGACGGCGTCCTAGAGTCAGTTGATCGGTGATTCAGTACGTCGGTGGTTCGGTATCTGCCTGTTCCAAGGCATGGCGCTCGTTTACGCGGGCTCGACCGTAGCAAAGCTCACCGCAAACCGCTCTGGAGGGACGACAAGCTTCGAGCGGTGCGCGCATCGGTGGTGGTAGTCAGTTCCGTCGAACAGCCGTGCGGAGGACACCCTAGCGCGCTAAATGTCATCGGCGGGGGCCTCGATCCTGCGCGGCCGTGGACTTCACCCGGTGCAGGCGTCTTCTTTTTGTGACCGGATGCCGTTCACTTCACCCAGGCACCGTGCGCTCCCCCAGCGGGACGGTCGGCTGTCTCAGTTCTGGTATCGATACGGGTTTAGTGTGGCTCATTGTGCGATAGCTGGTACAAAACGCGGGACGTGAGCCCCCTATGTGCAACGGACGGGAGCGTGTATCGATTCTCTGTCCCCTCGCACACACCCGCTCCCATGCAACAGACCCTTCTCGCCTTCTGCGCCCTCGGCCTGACGATGCTGCTGTCTGTCAATCAGAAGCAGGCTCAGAAGCAGGTAGACGTGGCGCTCGACCAGACGGTCATCCAGCAGTCGGCCGCCACGCGCGCGGCTGACCTCCTCGACGTGATCGGCTCCTTCGACTTCGACGCCGCGACCGCGTCGCAGACGGTCACGGACCCGAGCGCGCTCACCGCTCCCCCGTTCTCCACCGGCGGCACCTTCGCCAACGCCGACGACCTCGACGACGTGCACGCGATGCAGACGCTCCGCGACAGCGTCGCCACGCCGCAGGGTTGGCTCCCGCTCTCCGTGGACGCGCAGGTGACCTACGTGGACAAGGTGGGCCCCGACTTCGTCCCGACGACGACCCGCACCTTCACGAAGCGCGTCACCCTGACCGTCACGGGCTCGAACGGCACGACGGTCGAGATGAGCCGCATCTACGGCTACACCCGCTCCTAGCTCCCCGACGACACCCTCGCGCTCACCCTATGGGCTTTCAGGTATTCCAAGACTACGCGTTGTCGCTCATCATCGGCGGCGGCGTCGTGCTGATGCTCCTCGGCATCCAGACCGGCACGCAGCAGTCGAGCGTCGCCGCCGCATTCCGGTACGACGCCAACCAGAAGTCGTACGGCCTCACGGACGTGCTCGACCGCGACCTGACCAACATCGGCCTCGACGGCCCGGCGCAGCCCGCCATCCTCAGCCTCGCTTGGACCGGGGCCACGCCCTCGTTCGAGTTCGTCACCCTGGGCGACACGACGACCTCGGCGGCGTCGGCGCGGGTCCGCTATGAGCTGCAGACCGTGAGCTCGATGCTCTGCGCCGACGGGACGCGCTCCTGCTACCAACTCACGCGCTACGTCCACGACGGCACGGCGTACCAGATCTCCTACACCTCGCCGCCCACGATCACCGGCCTGGCGATCAACCCGATCCCCTCGACGAGCACCCTCGACGACATCCGCGCGCTCGACGTGACGCTCCAGATGGAGGCACCGGACACCGGCACGCCTGTGACCTGGGACCGCCTCCTTACCCCGCCCAACCTAGCCCTACGCTGAGCCCTGCTGCCGGACCTCTCCGCCAGGGTCCAGGCTCTCCGCCAAGGCTTCAGGACCGCCAAGCCAGTCGCCGCGCTCTCTCCCGGCCGCACTCGCTTCCGCCGATCCAGCCTTCCACGTTCCCTACGACGCAGCTCCCCTCACCCAGGAGCACCAGCCACCACCTAACCCATGGGTCGCCTTCTTCTATTTCTGCTTGTCTCGACGACGGTGAGCACCAGCCTGAGCTTCCAGCGCGGGGCCTGGACCTCCTACGAGGAGGCCACCGAGCGCCTCACCGAGCACCACGCCTACCTCCTCGCCGAAGAAGCGGCCACCGCAGGCCTCGTCGAGGCGCGACGCCACCTCGACAGCCAGGGCGCTAGCTCCACCAGCCTCACCGGGGCGCACAGCGGCGGCACCTAC
>JBCCRG010000446.1:0-3137 GCA_039208155.1 Bacteroidota bacterium
CCCCAGTTGCGCTCGATCTCCTGGAACAGCTCCGGCTGGTCGAGCAGGATCTCCAGATCGGTCACGTCGAAGGGGTCGCGGACCTGGATCGTGAGCGCGGCGCGGTCCGAGAAGAGCGCCTGCCGCAGCGCAATGTTCATGTTGGTGCGCGCGCCGCGCCGCCCCTGCTCGGTATCGATGGGCGCGGTGTAGCGGAGGGTCGTCTGGAGGTCGAGGTCGCCGCCCAGCCCGAAGCGGTCGCCGAAGGCGTAGGTTGCGTTGACGCGCCCGCCCCAGCCGAAGGCGTCGCTGGAGAGCTCGGCCTCGCTCGTGGCGGCCGTTCCCGTCTGGAGCCGGAACCCCTCCAGGCTGAGGAAGCCGTCGAACCCGGCCACGTCATCGACCGCTAGAACGGCCTCGGCGCCCCAGGCGTCGGCCGTGTCTAGGTTCTGCGGGGCCCGGATCGAGACGCCGTCGGCGTTCGGCGGCGTCGCGATGCGGCGGATGATGTCCGTCGTGCGGCGGTAGTACGGCGTGAGCGCGACTGAGCCGAACGAGGTAATCTGCTGCGCGCGGAGCTCGAACGAGTCGGTGTATTCGGGCCGGAGCGTGGGGTTGCCCTGGCGGATGATGGCGCCGGTCACGTCGAACGACGGGAAGGGGTTGAGCTCCCATCGCCGCGGGCGGGTGATCCGGCGGCTGTAGCCCCCGCGGATCGTCGTGGTCTCGGACGGTGTGAAGGCCACGAACGCGCTCGGGAAGAGGCTCTGGTAGTCGTTGTCGAACTGCTCGTCGGTCGTGCGCAGATCGAACGTAGTCGTGGCAACCTCGGCGCGGACGCCGACCTGCACACCGAAGAGCCCCCAGTCGCGGGAGGCTTGGGCGTAGACGGCCTGGACGCGCTCGTCGAAGTCGTATGCGTTCGAGACGTTGAGGTCCGGCACGAAGACGCCGTTCTCGTTCCGGCTCTCGGCGTCGAGCGCGCTGGACTCGGTCTCGATGCTCCCGTTGTAGCCGATGTCGATCTGGAAGCCTGCTAGCGGGCGGGTGTAGTCGATCCGGAGCTCGGCCTCGCGCTCGGCATCGTCCTCATCCGTCCGGGGGGGTATGCCAAAGGTGGCCGATCCGAGGAACACCTCGTCGCGGAAAGACAGCGCTTCGCCCTCCTCCTCGGCCTCCGCGTTGGCCTCGACGGTGAGGGTGTGATTCTTGCCGAAGGCCTGGCGGAGGCCCAGGCGGAGGCCGCCGGAGTAGCCGTCGCCGTTCTCGAACGCCAGCCGCTCGTACTCCGCCATCGTGACGCCAGCCGAACTAAGTCGCTCCGTCGCGTTGCGCTCCTGCTGGTCGCTGCTCTGGAATCCGGCTTGCAGCTGCGACGTGAGCGTCGTGTTGTCCGTGAGCGCGTAGTCCACCGAGAAGCTGAGGAAGTTGCTCAGCCGATCGCTCTCCTGGACCTCGAGTTGGTCGAGCGTGGACGGATTGGCCTCGAAGCGGTTGATGCTGAACGTGCTTCCGCTCCCGTTTCGCTGGTCGCTACGGATGCCATAAGTAGCCGCGAGCGACCACGGGCCGCGTCCGTACGTCACCGCGCCGGTCGCGTTGAGCCCGCCTTGGGTGTTCGTGCCTGCCGTCAGCGTCCCGCCGAATCCGAGATCGGTGTTCTCCTTGAGCACGATGTTGATCACGCCGCCGACGCCGTCGGGCTCGAACGCCGCGGACGGATTCGGGATGACCTCGACGCGGTCGATGGTGCCTGCGGGAAGGCTGCGGAGGTAGGCTGCGATGAAGTCCGCCGAGACCGGAGCCGGACGCCCGTTGATGAAGATGGCTACGCTGCCCGCGCCTCGCAGAGACACGTTCCCGTCGATGTCCACGTCGACGGCGGGCAGGTTGGAGAGGACGTCGGTCGCCGTTCCGCCCTCGTTGACCGGGTTATCCGCCGTGCTGTAGACCGTTCGGTCGATCCGCGCGGCCACCTGGCTCCGCCGGGCCGTCACGCGGACCTCCCCGAGTGCGGCAGCGCTGGGGGCTAGTCGGAGGACGCCCACATCGACCGCCGTGCCCTCGGCCACGACCTGTTGGCGAACGTCGTTGTAGCCCACGAAGCTGGCGACGAGGGTGTAGGTCCCAGCGGGCACCTCGATGCGGAAGTTGCCATCGAGCGTCGTCGTGGTGCCGTTGACGAACGAGGAGTCTGCGCCCGCGACCTCCCAGAGGACGACGGAGGCGGTTGGCAGGGGGAGATCGCCGTCGAGGACACGGCCGGTGACAGCCACCTGGGCTGTAGCCACTTGGACTATGACCGCCGGTGTCAGCAGGGCGAGGAAGAGAGAGAGGAAGCGCATCGGTCAGGAGAAGGTGCAGTTTTCCTCGTATCGTCTGGGGCCGCGTCCGTTCCGGGCTGACGCACGAGAGGCCCCCTGCCGTCCCTACCACGGCGCACACCGACGCGGTGCGCGTGGAGGCAAAAGTCGTCCTCCGCAAGCCGTCGGGCAGCCCCGAGCGGGTGCCGGTCTGCATCACGCGCAACAGCATCAACGCCGACCTTGCGTTCCTCGGCACGCCGCGCCCCGCCGATAGCGAGTAGCTCAGATGGGCGAGGCTACCGGCTCCGACGCTCGCGCCGATAGCGCCGATAGGGCAAGTAGGCCTCGTAGTCGTCGCCTCGCTCCTCACGCATCGTCTGATGCTCGCGACGCTTTGCCACAATCTCCTGCACGGCGTACAGCACACCCCACAGTGCGACGCCAACCAGGATAAAGAAGAGAATGGACATGCAGGTGCTTCAGGTGAGAGGCTGCAAGCTAACGCCACCAGCGCTTCTGGCAAATCGAGGCACGCAGACCTCGCCACCATCGATGGACACCTGCCGTCACAGCGCAGAGCCTCGCCGTCCTGAGCATTTATGCGGGCTTCTGCCACACGACCCGCGTCAGCGCAGCCATGCCTTGGTGATAGGGACCCTCATCGAGCATTGCCTTGACAGTATCGAGAGCCAGGATACCCTCGCGGTCTCGAGGGTCACGACCGAAATATGTGAGCAGTTCTGAAGGCGGCACGGTCATTCGAACTGCTTTCGGCCCGCCACTCTCGTAGCTACCCGTGACCTGCTGAGGGTGGTACCACTCCGCGATAAACACGCCGCCGGGCCGCAGCGC
>JBCCRG010000447.1:0-3124 GCA_039208155.1 Bacteroidota bacterium
CCGACGCCGGACCCGGGTGACGCTGACCACGCTGGCCTGCTCAGACCCACAACGCGTGGGCGAGACGCGCACGCTCTCGGGCGACGACTACCTGAAGCTACACCAGATCAACCGCTTCAAGCAGGTGGGCCGGTCGTTCGAGGCGCCGGCAGGAAGCCGGTGGACGAGCCAACTCGAACTGTTTCTCTACCACCGGCCTCTGATGGCCGGGCGCTACGCATTGGCGCTGAGCTACCAGCACGGGGACACGCAGGCGGACACGACCCACGCAGCTCCAGTGGAGTTCGTGGTTACGCCCGCGCAGGTTCGCCACCTCGCCTGCCGCTGGTTCGGAGGGCGGCACCCACGCGACGAGTTAGAAGCGCTCTGGACGACCGAGGCTGGCGACGGTGTCCGCTGGGTTTACCAGGCCGCTAGCAAATACGACCCCGGCGCCATCCGGGTCGCGACCGACCTCGGAAGCGATGGGCTTGATGCGGCCGGACCGCCACACCTCGCCCTCCTCAACGACATCGCCGCGATGCATGCGGACCGCTACGCCGTCTGGCTCCAGGGGGACGATCTGGGCTGGCTGCACCTCCACCTTCGGGGACGCCTGTCGGAGCCGTTCTTCGTGACACACGGACTCGCAGCGGTCCCCGCACCGGTGCTTCTCGACCCGCCACTCCAGAAGCGCGACGGCGGGCTCATCGCACTCGTCTACGGGCGCAACCTAGCTGGCCGCGAAGCGCTCTCGCTCATCGAGGCTGCTCCGGAGCGTGGGGGCACGGCGCGTCTGATCCCGTTCACCTCCCCCATCGGCCGGCACCCGTCCGTCGTCTGGGACGTGGAGGAGGTCGCGCCATCCGGGGCCCTCGTCTATGCGCGTGCGGCTAAGCAGGGCCAGACTGACCTCGTACACCGCAGCCTAGGCAGCCAGGCGGAAACGGTCGTGGCGACGCTGCCGGGCCACGTGGAACGGCTGCTCGTCGAGCAGTGGACGGGCCGCGTGTACGTGGGCGCGCTCACCTCGGACCGGGGTGTCTGGCAGGCCTGGACGGGCACGCTTGTCGACGGGCACCTCACGCTGAGCGGCTCGCGCACGTCGACCGTCCCCGGCGCGCTGCAGTCGTGCGCCCTCCTCGATGGCGGCACCGGCATGGCTCTGCTGCTGGAGACCCCCGAGCACCTCTGCACCGTGACGCTCACGAGTGATCGAGCCGCGACCTCGGCTCCCATCGATGCCCTGCTCGCGCCGCCCACGCAGCTCATCGCCACGCCGCGTCGCGGCCTGTGCATCGCGACCGGTGCCGGCGCTCAGCGCGGCTTGCGCTACCTCTATCCCTAGTCCTCCCGCCATGCCTCCTCCGAAGCCCCATCCAGGCCCCTCCAACGAGGTGACCGAGGTGCAACTTACCTCGGCCATCGAACAGGTCCAGTGGACCCGCCGCACGGCTGTGGCGGGGGCTCGCGTGGGCCTAGAGGTGTTCACGCGCTTCGTGGGCAACGGCGCGCCGCTGGTGACGCGGCTCTTCGACGCGAGCGGGAAGACGTTCGGGCCGTACCAGGACCGCCTCCTCAACAACCGGCTCTCGACCGTCGTCACGGTGCCCGATGGCGCGCGCGACACGCTCATGGCGGAGGTCCGCCTGCCCGATCACGGCCTGCAGCAGGACTCCGAGGCCCTGCTTCTCTTCCCGCCCGTCGAGGTCCGCAATGCGCAGTGGAGCCAGCCCGAGGCACGGCGCGGCGACGTGCTGACGCTCACCGCCGAGGTGACGGGCGCTCCCGACGGCACCCGTGCCGAGATCGCCATCCTGGAGCACGACAGCGACGGCGCGCACGACCCCGTTACCCGCTTCCCCGCGTTCGTGCAACAGGGCCGCGTTGAAGCAGAGTGGGCGTTCGAGTATCACCCCGATACGGACGACGTGCCCACGGCTGGGGAGTTGGAGACGCCCTACTCGCACCCGGAGTACTTCTTCCGCGTGCAGGTGCTCGGGATCGAAGCCGAGTCGCCGCTGCTTCAATTCAAGGACTGGGTGGAGGTTGTGCTCGTCGATCAGCGCGGGCAGCCGGTGCCCGACGCGCGCTACGACGTCGAGTTCGCCGACGGCTCGACGTCGTCGGGGACGCTAGACGCGGAAGGACGCGCCGTCGTGCGCGACGTGCCGCCCGGCCCCGTCGTCGTGCGCTTTGCGCAGAAGACGCCGCCGTCCAAGGCCAAGGCCATCGGATAACCTGCCACTCCACACCCACGCCCGTTTACGTCCGACCATGGGAAGTCCAGCCACCACGAAAGGCAAATCCGGCGAACGCGTCGAGGCCGTCCTCGACGACTGGATCTCCGTGCACGTCAAGTTGGGCTTGCTCCCTACTCTGCCAGATAGCACGTTCAAGACCGCCCAGCATACCTACGCTGAGACTCTACAAGACACTGCCGACATTTATGACCGCTGGATCTACATTTTCTACTACGGAGCCGATCAAAGCGCTCCCATTCGCTTCTGCAACGAGGTCCATGCGAAGAGCCCAGACGAATGGATTGTGTGGTACGATCCAGACCCAGCCCTCTCCATCGAAAAGCGACACGTAGAGAAGTATGAATCAGCGCACGGATTCGTACGACTCCGGACAGAATTTTTCTGCAGTCCGCACGCATACACGTTCCTCGTAAGCCCCTTCCCGCTTTCACGGAAGGCCTTTGGCCAAATTAATTGGCGTGAAGTCCGTTGGCTCACCTATGCAAAGACGCATCGATTCGACCTAGATGAGCCGCAGATCGCTGTTGCGGGCGACCCGTATCTCGTTACACGGGAGATCCACGAGAAGCTGTTTCTCCCCGGCCTTGGGGACTACCACGCCTACCACGGCGACGCGGATCGCCAGGCGAAAGTCATGGTGGCCCGCTCCGTTGACTCGTGGCTAAAACCGCCAGGAAAGGCAAAGAAGGACCCGTTCGATCTTGAGAGCCGGATTAGCAAGACCACCCTTGACACGTTCCTGGACGACTACAAGACCAGTAGCAGTGCATTGGCAACCGAAGTGGACAGCCGCTGGTCCTGGGTGGAGGCCCAGCTGAAGTCAAGCCTTCACGCCGCCCTGGATACGGCCGCGATGGATGCCATCCTCGGCGTGGAAGGCG
>JBCCRG010000448.1:0-3120 GCA_039208155.1 Bacteroidota bacterium
ACGGGCGCGTCGAGGTGGCCGAAGCTGCGGTCGGCGATCTGCGCGGCGATCTCGGCACCGAAGCCCATGAACTCGTGGTCCTCGTAGGCGACGAGCACGCGGTTGGTCTTCTGCACCGAGGCGAAGATCGTCGCTATGTCGAGCGGGAGGATGGTGCGCAGGTCGATGACCTCCACCGAGACGCCGTCCTGCTTCTCCAGCGCCTTGGCGGCGTTGAGCGCCTTGTAGACCAGCGCGCCGTAGGTCACGATGGTCAGGTCCGTGCCTTCGCGCGCGATGGCGGCCTTGCCGAACGGGACGAGGTAGTCGGCGTCGGGCTCAGGGCGTCGGGCAGGACCCTGGCGGTAGAGCGCCTTGTGCTCCAGGAAGAGCACGGGGTCCTCCATGCGGATCGCTGTCTTCAGGAGGCCCTTCGCGTCGGCCGCGTTTGAGGGGAAGGCGATCTGGAAGCCGGGCATGTGGCCGAAGATGGCCTCGATGTTCTGGCTGTGGCAGAGGCCGCCGTGGATGTAGCCGCCGACGGGCACGCGGATGACCATCGGGCAGGCCCACGCGTTGTTCGAGCGGTAGCGCAGCGAGGCGACTTGGTTGCGGAGCGGCTGCATCGCAGGCCAGATGTAGTCGCCGAACTGGATCTCGACCACCGGCTTGAAGCCCGCGCACGAGAGCCCCACGGCGCTGCCGATGATCGAGTGCTCAGCGAGCGGGCTGTTGAAGCAGCGGTCCGGGCCGTGCTTGGCGGTGAGACCGCGAGTCGCGGTGAAGACGCCGCCCTTGCCGCCGGCCACGTCCTCGCCGTAGACCAGCACGCGCTCGTCGCGCGCCATCTCCTCGTCCAGCGCGTGGTTGATGGCATCGACCATCACGACCAGTTCGCCACTCGGCTCGCTAGCCTCGTAGGTCAGCCCGAGGTCGGCGTCCGACACCACGAACTGTGTGGCCGTCGAGACGTCTGCAACCGGCTGCTGCTCGGCCCACCGCGCGGCCTGCTCAACGGTGTCTTTGACTTCGGCATGGATGCTCTCGAGGTCGCTCTCGGTGAGGACGCCCGCCTCGACGAGTCGCCGCTCGAAGCGGAGGATCGGGTCGCGCTGCTGGTCGGCGACGAGCTCGTCGGCGGGGCGGTATTTCTTGTGGTCGTCCGACGACGAGTGGGGGAGGAGGCGCACCACGTCGGCGTAGAGTGCGACGGGGCCGAGGCCTGCACGGAGGTGCTCCGTGGCGGCTTTTGCAACGGCGAAGACGGTGAAGAAGTCGGTGCCGTCGTAGCGGGCGCGCGTCAGCCCGGTGTAGCCGCCGAGGAGCGGGTAGATCGAGCCGCCCGCGGTCTGCTCGCGGACCGGTACCGAGATCGCGTAGCCGTTGTCCTGGATGTGGAAGAGGGCCGGGGCCTGCGCGCGGCTGGCCCAGTTGAGCGCCTCGTGGAAGGCCCCCTGGCTCGTCGAGCCCTCGCCGCCCGAGATATAGGTGACGGCGTCGGTGCCCTGCCGCTGGCTCGCGAGCGCGAAGCCGACGCCGGGTAGGAACTGCGCGCCCACCGACGACGAGGTGCTGAAGATCTGGAGGTCGCGGTGGCCGAAGTGCTCCGGCATCTGCCGCCCGCCGCTGAACGGGTCCGCCGCCCGCCCGTGGTGCGCCAGCAGGACCTCGCGCGGCGTGACGCCGATGGCGAGTGACGTGGCGAGGTCGCGGTAGTACATCGCGAACCAGTCGTGCCCGCCGCGCAGGTGCAGGCCGAGGCCGATCTGCGCGGCCTCATGACCCGACGCGCCGATGTGGAAGAAGCCCTTCCCCTGCTTGAGGAGCGTCAGCATCTTCTCGTCCAGGCGACGCGAAAGGCGCATCGTGCGCAGCACCGCGCGAAGGTCATCGGGGTTGAAATCCTTCGGGCCGACCGGCGTCACGTCAAGATCACCGTGGTAGCCGAGCAGGACGGCCTGGCCATTGAGGCCTTCGGCGGCTTCTGGAAGCGCTTTTTGTGCGAGGGGGAGCAGATCGTCGGCGGGAGGCTGCATGGGGGACAGGGCTGGGCCGGGAGACGGGTCGGCCGGTGGCTGGGAACCAGAAGGGACCACGCGCGGATCGCAACAACCTAGCCGTCCAGAGAGGCGGAGAGACGGCACGCGGCGCTGGGAAAGCGGATCGAACACGCGGCTCCCAGTATACGGGCAACCTTTCCCTGCGATTCCGAGGCGGATACGATCCTTCGGTAAAAAACTGAAGCGGGAATCGGGAAGAGCCCACGCCCGCTGCATGGCGCGCGCCTGGCTGCCTCAGACGCGCTCGACCTCGACGCCCTGCTCGGTGAGGGCGGCAGCGGTGGCCTCGTCCAGCGCGGTATCCGTGATGAGCCGGTCGATGGCATCGAGTCCGCAGATGCGGTGGAAGCCCCGCCGCCCCACCTTCGAGGCGTCGGTGACGACGATGGTGCGGTGGGCCGCCTGTAGCATCGCGCGGTTGAGCATCGCCTCCTGCGCGTTGGAGGTTGTCAGCCCGTGCTCCACGTCGAGGCCGTCCACGCCTAGGAAGAGCGTATCGCACGTCACGTCGCGCAGCATGGCCTCGGCGAAGGCCCCGACGACCGAGGCCGAACTCGGCCGCACGACGCCGCCGAGCAGAATGACCTCCGCGTCGGGCAACGGTGTCAGTTCGAGCACCACGTTCGCCGCGCTCGTCACGACGGTCAGGCCGGTCTTGGGTGTCTCGGCGAGGCGGCGGGCAATCTCCACCATCGTCGTTCCCGACCCGAGGATGAGCGCGTCGCCGGGCTGGACGTGCGCGGCGGCAGCGGTCCCGATGCGGCGCTTCTCGTCCACATGCTGCGTGGCTTTTTCCGAGACGGGGCGGTCGGGCGCGAATGGGTTGCGGAGGTGCGCGCCACCGTGCGTGCGGTAGAGCAGGCTGCGCTCCTCCAGCATGCGAAGGTCCTTGCGGATCGTGACCTCCGATACGTCGAGCGCCGTGCTCAGGTCGGCGACCGCGACGTGGCCATCAGCGCGCAGCTTCTGGAGGATGAGATCCTGGCGGCGGGTGGCCGTGAGCATGAAGACCGGGGGTGATTCGTTGGGGGAGCGGCTGATTTCGTTCCGAAACAAGCAGGGTCAAAGGTAGGCGCGCGCC
>JBCCRG010000449.1:0-3068 GCA_039208155.1 Bacteroidota bacterium
GTGTCAACCGGCGGCATGCTGCGTGCGGCGCTGTTGATGGGCGGCTTGGTCGTGTTCATCTATGTGCTCATCCGGCACCTCGGCTACGTCCGCCTCACCACCACGATGCGGCGTCTGTACGTACGGCGTCTCCTCAGGCAGCGCGCCAGTCAGCGCGAAGAAGCCACCCGCCAAGTCCCTGGACGTGCTGCTCGCCGTGAGCGAGCATCCGAGGTGCTCGCCGAGGCGAGCTAGCGCTCATGGCCGAGGGCTACACGCCACCGCTCTGGGCACGCAGCGGGCACGTGCAGACGGTGTGGGCCTCGCTGGGGCGCCGCGTCCCAACGGTGCCCTACGTGCGCGAACGCATCGCCACGGACGACGGCGACTTTCTGGACCTCGATTGGGCGATGGTAGAGGCTGCTGAGCGAAAGACTGACCGCATCCTCGCGGTGATCTCGCACGGCTTGGAGGGTAACACGCACCGCACCTACGTCCAGGGCATGGCGCACGCGCTGCGGGACAGCGGCCACGACGTGCTCGCATGGAACTTTCGTGGCTGCAGCGCCGAGCCGAACCGGCTCCGGCGCAGCTACCACAGCGGGGCCACCGACGACCTCCGCCGCGTGATGCAGCATGCCGAGGTAGAGGGGTACGCGCGTTTCGCGCTGGTCGGGTTCAGCCTCGGCGGTAACCTCACGCTGAAATTTCTCGCGGAGGAGGACGAGCATGCCCAGGCGCGCATCCAGGCCGCCGCAGCGATCTCGGTGCCCGTTGATCTCGCGGCCGGGGCGGCCCACCTCGCGCGGTGGAGCAACCGGGGCTACATGGCCTACTTCATGCGCAAGCTCCGCAGCAAGGTGCGCGAGAAGGCGACGCGCTTCCCCGACATCTCGACAGACGGTCTCGATGCCATGCGCACGTTCCAGGCGTTCGACGATGCCTACACGGCCCCCGTTCACGGCTTCCGTGACGCACAGGATTATTGGGCCCGGTGCGCAGCCAAGCCCCATCTCCACCGCATCGCGGTGCCGACGCTAATCCTGAACGCGGCCGACGACCCCTTCCTGCCCAAGGCCTGCTACCCCCACGCCGAAGCCGCTGCGAATCCAAACCTCACACTTGAGGTCCCGGCCTACGGCGGCCATGTCGGCTTTGTGACCGAGCGTGGTCCCTACTGGTCGGAGCGGCGCGTGGCCGCGTTCTTCGGGATGCACGCTGGAACAGCGGCATTCTCCGCCGAGGTGCCGTTGTCCGGGATGCAGCCTTCCGACGGGCGTGGCTCCTGAACTCCCCCGCCTAGCCTTCCCGCCGCTGTCGGCCCGGCTGCGCGACACGCCGCGTGGCCACGAGGTGCTCGACCCCGTGCGGCGGCGGTGGGTGCGGCTGACGCCCGAGGAGTGGGTTCGGCAACACCTGCTCGCCTACCTGATCGACGCACTGGGCTACCCGCAGGGGTTGCTAGCCGTCGAGCGAGAGGTGCGCTACCTCGACGCGGCGCACCGGGCAGACGTGCTGGCCGTGGGGCGCGACCAGCAACCGCTCCTTCTGGCTGAGTGCAAGGCGGCCTCCGTCCCCATCGACCAGGGCGCGTTCGACCAGGCAGCGCGCTACAACACGGTCGTGCGGGCGCGCTACGTTGTCGTGACGAACGGGCTGACGCACTACTGCTGCCGCGTCGATCTGGAGACACAGCACTACGCGTTCCTCGATGCGATTCCGGCGTTCGGGGACGCGCGCTGACGCGGTGACCTGCGTGGGAGGGTGCCGTCTCTGGTTACACCGTGTCGGAGGCAGGAACCGGCGCGACGAACGTCCTCAGGAACGCGCCCAGCAGCGCGTCAACCTCGGGGGTTTCGCGGAGCGCGCCGATGACGGCGTCGAAGCGGGCGTCGTCTTGCATCTCGGGGTAGTAGGCGCGGTAGGTGACGAGGCGGTCACGCTCTGCGGCGGCGTTGAGTTCGCTGTGGAACTGCGTGCCGTAGATCGGCAGCCCCGCCATGCGGAACGCCTGGTGCGGCGCACGGCTGTTCGTCGCGAGCTCGATGGCACCGGGTGGTAGCGTCTCGACCCAGTCCTGGTGTCCCATCTGGGCATGGAACGTGGCTGGAAGCTGGCCGAAGAACGCGTCGTCGCGCCCGGCGTTGGTCAGATGAACGGCGTGCGTGCCCATCTCCGAGCGCTCAGGGGCGTTGATCACGCGCCCCCCGAAGGTGCGGGCAATGAACTGGTGGCCCCAGCAGGAGCCGAAGAGCGGCATCGCGCGGTCGGCGCAGGCGCGCACGAGCGCAAGCAGCGCAGGCGTCCAGTCGAACGTCTGCGTCACCGAGTAGGCCCCAGCCCCGCCGATCATCACCGCATCGACATCGTCCAGCAGCGACTCAGGCAACGGGTCGCGCAGCACGTTGGTGCTGAGCAACTGCCCGGGGGCTAGGCCGCAGCGGACGCGGAAGCTCTCGTATTCCTCGGCGAGGATGGCGGGGCGCTCCCGGATTTGCAGGAGGCGGACGCGAGGACGAGGAGCAGGCATCGGGCGACGAGGTTGCGGGGAGTGAGCTAGCACTCCGATACCAGCAAGTCGCTGAAGTGCTCCCGCAGAAGCAGGTAAAGGCGGTGAAGCGGGAGGCCGACCACATTGTAGTAGTCCCCCTCGATGCGCGCGACGAAGAGCGCGCCCGCGTCGTCCTGGATGCCGTAGGCCCCGGCCTTATCGAGCGGGCTGCCTGAGGCGACGTAGGCCTCGATCTCGGGCTCCGAGAGCGTGGCAAACGTGACGCGCGTGGTCTCCGTAGCCGCTACCGCGCGGTCGGAGGCCGGGTGGAGGAGCGCCAGCCCTGTGTGGACGAGGTGCGTTGCGCCGCTGAGCGCGCGAAGCATAGCCCGGGCCTCGGCCGCGTCGGCAGGCTTTTCGAGCACGGTGCCGTCGAGGACGACCGTCGTGTCGGCGGCGAGCGTGAGGGCTTCCGGCGCGGTGGGCGCGACGAGCCGTCCCTTCTCCAGCGCGAGCCGCGCTACGGCTTCGGCGGGGGGGACGTCGGTGGGGAAGACTTCGGGGTGACCGGAGACGCGAACCTCGAAGGCGAGGCCCA
>JBCCRG010000450.1:0-3042 GCA_039208155.1 Bacteroidota bacterium
ACGACGTGCTCCTCGACGGCACACCAGTCGCGCGGCCCTACGAGACGGTCTTCCAGACGCAGACGCTCTGGCAGTGGCGCACCGACCCGCCGGAATTCACCATCGCCTTCGGCTCGTGCGCCTACGTCAACGACCCGCCCTTCGACCGCCCCGGCGACGGCTACGGCGGCGACTACCAGATCTACGAAACCATCGCCGCCCAGCGGCCCGACGCGATGCTCTGGCTCGGCGACAACGTCTACCTCCGCGAGGTCGACTGGTGGTCCGCGCATGGCATCGACTACCGCTACAGCCACACGCGGGCGCTGCCCGAGATGCAACCGCTCCTCGCCGCTACGCACCACTACGCGACGTGGGACGACCACGAGTTCGGCCCCAACAACTCCGACCGGTCGTACGTCCTCAAGAGCGCAACGCTCGACGCGTTCAAGCGCTACTGGGCCAACCCGACCTACGGCCTCCCCGAGACGCCCGGCGTCTTTGGCCACTTCGAATGGGGCGACGTGGAGTTCTTCCTGATCGACAACCGCTACCACCGCAGCCCGTCCGACGCGCCGCGCACGCCCGAGAAGACGATGCTCGGCGAGGAGCAGTTCACGTGGCTAGTCGATGCGCTCACCGCGAGCCGTGCGCCGTTCAAGGTGGTCGTGAGCGGCGGGCAAGTCCTCAACCGCTTCCCGCTCTTCGAGAACTGGGCGACGTACCCGCATGAGCGCCAGCGCCTCCTCCAGGCCATCGACGAGCGCGGCATCGAGGGCGTGGTGTTTCTCTCCGGCGACCGTCACCACGGCGAACTGATCCGCATCGACCGCCCAGCGCGCTACCCGCTCTACGACTTCACGTCGTCGCCGCTCACGGCGGGCGCATCCTCAGCGCGGCGTGAGCAGACGAACCCGGACCGGGTGGACGGTACGTTTGTGACGCAGCGGCACTTCGGAACGCTCACCGTGTCCGGCCCGCGCACGGACCGGGTGATGGAGCTCAAGGCGTTCGACGCGGACGGGGCGGAGCTATGGGCTTACACGATCCGCGCCAGGGACCTCCAGATTCAGGACGAGTAGGCGTCGAGGTTCTGTACGCAAAAACGCCCCGCTCAGCCAAGAGCGGGGCGTTCGAGGTTGGAAGCCAAGCGTCGCTAGAAGACGCGGCGGCGGTCCGGCGTGCGGGTGCGCATGCGAGGTGCCGAGGTACGATCCTGCGCGCGATCCATCGCGTGGCGCGGGCCGGTCGGGCGAACAGGGCGTGGCGACGGCGACGCGGGCGGTGGGGGCGGGTCGTCGGACTGCGACGGGCCGCCCTGGTTCAGCACTGTCCAGGCGTACATCCCGAGCGCCATCGGCATGACTCCGAAGAAGAGAACGAGGACGCCAAGCATGACAATCACGGGGTTGGGTGTGCAGCGGTGAAAATAGCGTCTCGCGGTGAAAGGGCAAGCAGGCGACGCAAAAAAGCCCTTACACGGCGACGGAACCGATACAGGCGCGGGGCGGGGACCGCCCTGTATCTTGCCAGGCTGTCCATCAAGCAACGTGCCGGATCCGAGCGCCCCGTGCGCTGCATCCGACCGAACCCCCATCCACTGCTATGACCACCTACCGCGACGCGGGCGTCGATATCGACGCGGGCGACGAAACTGTGCGCCGCATCAAGCCGCTGGTGCGCCAGACGTTCACGCCGGGCGTGCTCACCGACATCGGCGCGTTCGGCGGCTTTTTTTCGCTCGATCCGCAGGCCTACCGCGAGCCCGTGCTCGTCTCGTCCGTGGACGGGGTCGGAACGAAACTCAAGGTGGCGTTTCGTACCGGGCGCCACGGCACGGTGGGGCAGGACCTCGTCAACCACTGCGTCAACGACATCGCCGTCTGCGGGGCCAAGCCCCTCTTCTTCCTCGACTACTTCTCCGTCGGCAAGCTCGACCCGGTCGTGGCGGAGCAGATCGTCTCCGGGTTTGCGACGGCGTGCAAGGAGAACGGCTGCGCGCTCATCGGTGGGGAGACGGCGGAGATGCCCGACCTCTACCGTGAAGGCGAATACGACCTCGCTGGCTGCATCGTCGGCGTCGTGGAGAAGGACCGCATCGTGCAGGGCGACGCCATCGAGGCGGGCGACGTGCTCCTCGGGTTGCCCTCGACGGGGCTGCACACCAACGGCTACTCGCTCGCGCGTAAGGTGCTTTTCGGGAAGTACGACGTCCACGATGCGCCGGAGGGCCTCGGCGGCGAGACGGTCGGTACGGCGCTGCTCCGCGTCCACCGGTCCTACCTCCGCGCCTGCCAGGCCCTCATCGACGCCGAGTGCGTGAGTGGCCTCGCGCATGTCACCGGCGGTGGCCTCGAAGGCAACACCCGCCGCATCGTCCCCGACGGCCTCGCCCTCGACGTGAACTGGAGCGCGTGGGAACGACCGGCGCTCTTCCGGCTCATCCAGGACCTCGGCGGCGTGCCCGAGGACGACATGCGGCGCACGTTCAACAACGGCATCGGCCTCGTCGCCGTCGTGCCCGAGGCGAAGCTGTCGGCGGCCCGGCGCGTGCTCGAATCGCTCGGAGAGCAGCCCATCGAGATCGGTCGGATCGCGCAGGCGTGAGCGGGAGTCTGTAGGTACACCCTTTCAACCCAACCTCCTCGCCTTATGCAGCCGACCACGACGCCCACGCCCGTCTCCGTGCTCGGCGCGGGGAGTTGGGGGACTGCTCTCGCCTACAGCCTCGCGGCGCACGGCGGGCACCCGGTCACGCTCTACGCTCGCCGCGAGGACCAGGCCGCTGCGATGCGCCGCGAGCGCCGCAACACCGCCTACCTCCCTGGCGCGCTGCTCCCGAGTAGCATCGACGTCACGTCGGACCTCAATGCCGCCTGCGACGCGTCGCAGTTATGGGTGGTGGCGACGCCGTCACAGGCTGTGCGCGGGATGGCAGAGTCGGTGCGCTCACACGCGACACCCGAGCACACGCTCATCTCCGTCGCGAAGGGCATCGAGAACGGGACGCTCCTCACCACGACCGGTGTCCTGCGCGACGTGCTGCCCGAACACCCGGCGGGA
>JBCCRG010000451.1:0-3013 GCA_039208155.1 Bacteroidota bacterium
CGGCGAGCCAGAGCGGGCGCTCGCGGTCAAGACCGACTGCAACGGGCGCTACGTTCACCTCAACCCGCGCCGGGGCGGACGCATCGCCGTGGCGGAGGCGGCGCGCAACGTGGTCTGCGCGGGCGGCGACCCGGTCGCGATCACGAACTGCCTCAACTACGGCAACCCGTACAAGCCCGAGGTCTACTGGGTGTTCAAGGAGTCCGTCGGTGGCATGGGCGACGCCTGCCGCGCGCTCGGCACACCGGTCACGGGCGGCAACGTGAGCTTCTACAACGAGAACCCCGGCGGGGCCGTCTTCCCGACGCCCACCATCGGCATGCTCGGGCTCGTGGAGGATGTCGAGCGCGACGCCACGCGGGCCGACTTCCAGGCTGAGGGCGACGCCATCCTGCTCCTCACGCCGGGCGCCTGGCAGCACGCGCCCGAAGGCGATGCCACGTTGGGCCTCGGCGGCTCCGAGTACCTCGCGCACGTCTATGGCCAGACGACTGGTGACGCCCCGCACCTCGACCTCGACGAAGAGAGCGCGGTGCAGCAGGCGATGCTCGCGCTCATCCGCGCGGGTCTTGTCCAGAGCGCCCACGACGTGTCCGACGGCGGGCTCGCGGTCTGTCTCGCCGAGAGCGCGCTTGCGAGCGGCCTCGGGGCGGAGGTCGAGCTCGACGCCGACGGGGTGCCGCGCCTCGACGCCGTGCTCTTCGGCGAAACGCAGTCGCGGATCGTGTTCACGGCAGCCGAGGCCGACCTCGACGCGGTGCGGGCGCTGCTGCGGGACCGCCCAGTGAGCGCCGCCCGGATCGGTACCGTCGGGGGGGCTATGCTCCGCATCCAGGTCGAGGGCGAGGTCGTGATCGACGCGCATGTGGACGCGCTGCGGCAGCCGTACGAGACGGCAATTCCCGAGGCGATGGGCGAGGCGATGGCGGCGTGAAGCGCCACGCAGCCCTGAGGTAAGACCTCGGCGTCCTGATGCATCCAATACCCGAATCTGGAACGCTCGGTCTAAAATCCGATCAAGGATAGGCTCGACCCCGCCTCCAGAGAAACCCCGGTTCCGCCGGGCCGTTGCAGCCCCGCATTCCTCCCAATCCCAACTCCCGACTCCCCATGGCCGACACCGCGAAATACGTCACCCTCACCGACGCCAACTTCGAGCAGGAAGTGCTCAACTCCGACCAGCCCGTGCTCGTCGACTTCTGGGCGACGTGGTGCGGACCGTGCCGCGTCATCGCCCCCACCATCGAGAAGCTCGCCGAGTCCTTCGACGGCAAGGCGAAGGTGGCCAAGCTCGATGTGGACAACAACCCGCAGACGGCCCAGGCCTTTGGCATCCGCTCGATCCCGACGTTGCTCTTCTTCAAGGGCGGCCAGGTCGTCGACCAGAAGGTCGGCGTGGTGCCTGAGAAGGTGCTCGCGCAGACGCTGGAGAGCCTCGCCGCGCAGCCCGCGTAAGGCGTCCCGCTTCCCCGAGGCGCAGGCGCGGCGCGATGCCGCGGCCTGCGCCTCGCGTGGTTCTGCGCCCCGCGTTTGGCTGGGCCCCATCGTCTGGTTCCGCCCTTTCCATTCTCCTGACTTCACCTCTTATGGCAACGACCAACGGTACCCCTACTCCTGACCTCAGCGCCTTCGACGGGATCGACTTCACCGATGCTGAGCACCGGACGATCGTGATCGTCGGGACGGGCCCGGCGGGGCTCACGGCCGCCGTCTACGCGGCGCGCGCCAACCTGAGCCCGCTCGTGATCCAGGGCCTCCAGCCCGGCGGCCAGCTGATGACGACCACCGACGTCGAGAACTATCCCGGCTTCCCGGACGGCGTCCTCGGTCCCGAGATGATGCAGAAGTTCGAGGCGCAGGCCACCCGCTTCGGCGCGGAGTTGCGTTACGGCATGGTCACGGCGGTCGACTTCAGCACCTATCCGCATCGGCTGATCGTGGACGAGGAGACGCCGGTCACGGCCGACACCGTCCTCATCTCGACGGGCGCGAGCGCGAAGTACCTCGGCCTGGAGAACGAGATGCGGCTGCTCGGCTACGGTGTCTCGGCGTGCGCGACCTGCGACGGCGCGTTCTTCCGCGACCAAGACGTCGCCATCGTGGGTGGCGGCGACACGGCGATGGAGGAGGCGCTTTTCCTGACGCGCTTCGCGAAGAAGGTCTACGTGATCCACCGCCGCGCCGAGCTGCGTGCCTCGCAGATCATGCAGGAGCGCGCGTTCGCGAACGACAAAATCGAGTTCGTCTGGGACACTGAAGTCACGGATGTACTCGGCGAGAAGGCCGTCGACGCCATCGAACTACGCAACCGCGAGACGGGCGAGACGAGCACGCTGCCGGTGCACGGCCTCTTCGTAGCGATTGGGCACAAGCCGAACACCGACATCTTCGAGGGCTGGCTCGACATGGACGAGACCGGCTACATCCAGACGAAGCCCGACTCGACCTACACGAACGTCCCTGGCGTCTTCGCCTGCGGCGACGCGCAGGACCACGTCTATCGCCAAGCCGTCACGGCGGCGGGTACCGGCTGCATGGCCGCCATCGACGCGGAGCGCTGGCTTGCCGAGCGCGGCGAGATCAGCGAGGTTCGCACGGAGACGGAGTGGCACCCGGCAGCCGCGCAGTCGGCATGAGCGAGCAGGCTGTCGGCCGATGGCTGTTGGCCGTGGTGGCTGTCGTCACCAGTTTGCTTCTTCCACCGGCGGTTGCAGCGCAGGCGGTGGACGACCGGCTCGCCGACCTCCGCACTACGGCGCGCGTTGAGCAGGCGCTCGGCGGTCACGACGAGCTACGCGCCTTCGACTACGCCTTGCGCGTGGAGGCAGGCGTGCTGACACTCGGCGGCGCGCTGCCGAGCGAGGTGCTGCGCCAGGAGGCGCTCGCGCTCGCCAGTGCCACGCGTGGCGTCGGACAGGTCATCGACAGCCTCATCGTGCCGGTGGACTCCACCCTGGTCGCCGATCCCGTCGTGGTCGCGGACGCCTCGCCAGACCTCGCCGCGCCGGATACG
>JBCCRG010000452.1:0-2977 GCA_039208155.1 Bacteroidota bacterium
ACCTACGGCGACCCCCTCCGGCCCGCACAGCAGCCTCAAGGCGGTTTCCTCGATCGCGCCCGTGCTTTCATGCAGGGCAACCGTGATGCGTGGCACACCGACGCCGAGCGCTGGCGCTTTCGCCTCAATCCGGTCGTACCCGACAGCGCACGCTACACCCGCGTGGTAGCCCGGGACGAGGAGCGCGCGCTACCGCCCGATGCGATCTGGTCGTCGGGACCTGTCGAGGACGACGAGGAAATCACCGTGTACCTCGACGTGCCCGCTGCCACGCGCGTCTGGGTTGACGCCACAGGCGAACTCTTCGACGAGCCCATCGACTACGGCTGGGTCGACGACCTCGTGACGGGCGAGCGGGTCTGGGCGATGGCGCAGGCGAACACGAGGTGGGCGGGTGGCTCGGCGAAGAACCGCCGCTTCCGCGACACGCTGCGCCTCGACGAGGGCCGCTACCTCGTGGGCTTCCAGACAGACGACTCCCACGCCTACCAGGGGTGGACCGCCAACCCGCCGTTCGACCCGGATGGGTGGGGCCTCACGCTCGGCGGCAGCGGCACCGCGCGCGTCTTCGAGCCCTACACCGACCTCCCCGAAATCGTCGTCCTCCGCAAGGTCGGCGACGATGCCCGCGACGAGGCCCAGTTCACGCTCACCCGCCCGACACGCGTCTTCGTGTGGGCCCTCGGCGAACTCCGCGAGGACGAGCGCTACGACTACGCTCGCCTCGTCCGCCTCGTCCCGGACGGCCCGACCGGCATCCGCCCGCCGGAGACCGTCTGGGAGATGGAGTACGACGACACTCGCCATGGCGGCGGCACGAGCCGCAACCGCCTCACCGATGCCGTGCTCGACCTCGAACCGGGGCGCTACGCGCTGCTCTACCAGACCGACGGCTCGCACTCGCCCGACGACTGGCACGGCTCGGCCCCCGACCACCCGGAGCGCTGGGGCGCTGCCCTCTTCGCCCTCAATCGCGACTTCGACCCCGCAAGCGTCACCGAGGTCAATATCCAGCGCGGCTCGCGTGCCGGAGCTAACGTGACTGTCGCGGCGCCTCCACCGCCGGCACCGCCCGACGCACCGAACACGCCACCCGACGCACCGAACGCACTGCCTACCCCTGAGGCCATCGCTGCTGCGCTCCAGCCGCTCCCGCTCGACGTGCGTCGCCTCACCAACAACCAGCGCCTCACCTTCGCCTTCGAGCTCGACGCGGAAACGACGCTGCGCATCGATGCCATCGGCGAGATCAGCGGGACGAACCGCTACGATTACGCCTGGATCACCCGCGCTGAGGACGCTGCGGTCGTCTGGGAGATGACGGCCGAGAACACCGTCTACGCAGGAGGCGCGCCGCGCAATCAGCGCTTCGAGGGCACCGTCACGCTGCCCGCCGGGACCTACCTCCTCCACGTCCGCTCCGACGACAGCCACGCCTTCGGCAACTTCATCAGCGACCCGCCGGAGGACCCCGACGCCTGGGGCATCTTTATCGAGGAGGTGTGAGCGATTGTAGGAAGGCAGAAGTTGGAAGTGAATGTCTCGGGTCTTCGAGGGTACCTCCGCCTGAGAAACGGTCAGCGGAACTGCACGGCTAGACAGCCTCACCGCAGCACTGGCACACCGCAACACTGAAGCACCTCACCGCCGTGACCCTCGAACTGACCGTCTACCTCCCGGACACCCACCACGACTTCCTGATCGCCGAGTTGGCCGACCTCGACTTCGAGGCGTTCGAGGCACGCGACGACGCCGTGGTGGCGTGGGGCCCGGCGCGGTCCTGGTCGGATGTCCACCGCGAGCACGTCGAGCAGTGGCTCAGGCGGCGCGACCTGCCCGTACGGATCGAGGAGCGCGTGGAGGCCCCGCACAACTGGAACGCGACCTGGGAGGCGTCCGTCGCGCCCGTCGCCATCGGGCCATTCCTGGTGCGTCCCTCCTGGCATGCGACGCCGCCCGAGCACACAGACAAGGTGCTGCTGGAGATCGACCCAAAGATGAGCTTCGGGACGGGCTATCACGAGAGCACGCGCCTCGCGCTACGCTTCCTGCCGGGCCTAGTGACCGAGGGCTGCCGCGTCCTCGACGCCGGGACGGGCACCGGCATCCTCGCCATCGCCGCACTCAAGCTGGGAACGGCCGAGGCCCACGCGTTCGACATCGACCCGTGGTCTATAGAGAATGCCGCCGAAAACGCACTCGACAACCGCGTCGGCGACCGCTTCGTGCTGCGCGAGGGCGGCCTGGAGGTCATCCCTGAGGACGGCTTCGACGTGATCGCGGCGAATATCAACCGCGAGGCGCTGCGGCGGATGCTCCCCGGCTTCGCGGCGAAGCTCACCCCCGGCGGCGCGCTCATCCTCGCAGGTCTGCTTCAGACGGACCGCCCGGTGATGCTGGACGCGCTTGCAGACGCCGGACTCGCGCTCAGCGAGGAGGCGAGGGAGAACGAATGGTGGTCGTGTGTAGCAAAGCGGCCACCACTTCAGAGCTAACTTGCTTTTACAATCAATTCACCCTCCAGCGCATACCTCAGCTTCTCCTGCAGATCAAATGCATCCTCATACCTAATTACCCCATATTCGCTTGGATAAAACTCAAGATCCGTATCTATGTGAGCTGTTATTATATAGTCTTTAGATATACCCTCAGCGTAACCTAGCTCATAGAACACATTTGGCCTATTTTCAGTTAGATCTACTATTGCCAACCTACATTTCCTTATATTATTCATAACCTCATCAGATACTCTCTTGGATTTACTATTAATATCCTTTATCCTAAGGCAATTATATAATGACCCTAAGGAATTAACAGCGCTTCTCATTGCCCTATAATATTTTTCTAGATTTTTATTCTTATTACTGTATGACATCATTACGAATATTAAGTTTTCATCTATCTCTACATTTTTCTCATATTTTTCTATAATTACGTCGATAAATCTAAAATAGTCAATTATATCAGAATTATTAAT
>JBCCRG010000453.1:0-2974 GCA_039208155.1 Bacteroidota bacterium
GCGTCCGTCGAGTCTGGGGCGTATGCCTCGAAGCGCTGCCTGCGCTGGTCGTAGCGCTGGAGGCCCTCGCCGAACGTCGCCGCCCAGACAGTCCCCTGCGGGTCGGCGTAGAGTCGGGCCACGTTCGAGACGTCGACTGTGTAGCTGGGCACCTCAGAGAGGGGGACCGGCTCGAAACGGGTGCCGTCGAAGCGGGCCACGCCGCCGACGCCGCCCACCCAGATGTAGCCGAGCGAGTCCTGCACGACCCCGCGCATGATGTTGCCGGGCAGCCCGTCGGCGGTGGTGTACATCTCGAAGCGCGGCGTCGTCGGCACGACGGGCGCGCGCGATTCCGGCGTTTGAGCGTGTACGACGGCACTGCTCGCCGCGACGATCACGCACAGAGCGACGAGGCGAACGAGGGTGCAGCGAAGGAACGGGCGTGTGCTCGGCGGGGCACCCCCCGTTCTGCGTCGCCTCCAGTCCGCAAGCGGACGTCCGCTCCTCGAACTGTCCCCCTCACACATGAGGGGGACAGCTTGTGCGCCGTCGCAGGCGTACAAGCGGGGGGAGCCGCCATGGCACCAGACGCGACATAGCCCGCCCGAGACTGTGTCACCCTGATCGAGCAACGCGAGCCGAAGGGTCTGTGTCCACCTCAACGCTTCGAGTGGAGCGAGAGCGCTGCCCGGTAGATCCCTCGACTGCGGTCCTGCAAACCTCCGCTCGGGATGACGTGAGATATCGTGTTGGGTCCACGAAAAACGGCTCATGGCTCTGGAGGTATGGTAGAAGCAAGAGTGGTATCCGTGGTGGTGGAAAGGTGTGAAGGCGCTGGCTGGCGTACGGCGAACGCCACGCCGCCGCCGGTGGCGTCCTCTAAGTTGAGCGTGCTGCTGGGGCCTAGTGTCACGCTGGCGCAGGCCCAGCCGGCTAGCGTCGGAGCGCCCGTCTCGATCCAGCGAGGGTTCTCGACGTCCACATCGTCGAGCGAAGGGCCGACCGCCAGCATACGGGGTTGGAGGTAGGGCGGCAAGATCCAGCCATGCGACCGATTCGGCATGCACAGCGGCGTTGCTGCCGTGAACACGCACACGGCGTCAAGGGGCGAGACGGCGGCGCGACAGCGCATGGGGCCGGGGGCGTAGGTTACGACGAGGCAGTATAGTGCTTCGCGCCCACTACGCGTCCTATTTCCATGGGGGTGCGTCGAAGTCGGAACACGCCGTCCTCATGGTCAGGCCCGCCTTCGACGGTGCCGACGCCCGTCAGCCTACAGCGACGGTGCCTCTGCCTGTCAGCCTACGGTAGCGGCGCATCGTGCCCCGTCAGACAGACGGCGCACGGGCCTGCCCGAAAGCGGCATCGCCCCAGCCGGACGACTCGCGTGCTAGGGATTGCAACTCGCGCTCGCGGTCACGCCTTTGTAGAAGAGCGACTCGCCCTGGGTCCTCACCGTAGCCTCGACCTCCGTCACATACCCCGGCACGTTGCGCAGGAGCAACTGGTGCTGCGCTGCCTGCGCGCCCATGTTGGCATCGCTGGTCGACATCGCGTCGCTGATGGGACCAGCGGTGGCGCTCATTTCCCACCAGCGCCCGCCGCTCGTGTCGCCGAGGGCAAAGGTCACGGTCACATCGCGGTGGCTCGGGGCGGCCGGGATTTCTATGGTCTTCGACACCTCCGGGAGAGTTCCCGACCAGACATCGAGCTCGACGAGGCCACCGCCCTGGCCGACGCCTGGTCGGTCCCGCACCACGAACAGCGTGAAGGACCGCGGGCCATAGCGGTCATAGGGGCGGACGACGGTCGGCGTAACCGTCACGCTCGTAGCAGGCTCGAAGTCTACCGTGTAGAACCAGTTGCCTACGTCGTCGGTGGTCGGCGCGGTAAAGCTGGCGGTTTGCCCGTTGTCGGTCGCGAAGTCCATCTGCGGGACGTTGCCGTATTGGCCGAACTTGACGGTGGCCTGAGCCTTGATGCTGACGACCGAGCCCGGATCCGGGATGGTGATCGTTGCGCTGGGTACATACGAGCCGTAGGTCCCGAGGCCGGTCGTGTACATCTCCACGTAGCGGCTGGCCGTGCAGTCGTATTTCCAGTCGGGAGAGAGCGGAGGACCTGGGTGCGGCGAAGCTGGGGGAGCCAGGACGGACGCGTCGTAGACCCCTTCGGTCGTGTAGCTCTCGGCAGCGTACGTCCCCGTCACGCGGATCAGCGCCGAAAGGGAGTCGATGGCGTGTGCTTCGGCACTCCACGTGCCCCCCTGGAAGGGCCGATCCGCAGCAATCGTGTTCACCGCGTCAATAGCATCGGCGAGCGTACCGCCGGGGCCCTGGCCGCGCTCCGCCGCGCGGTAGGCGACCTCGTACCCAGAACGAGCGATCTCTCGCGCCAGGACGTCCGCGCCGTACTCCGACTGGTCACCCGCAAGCGCGACGATGTTCTGAGTGCTTCGGCTCGTCGAGAAAGTGACGAGGAGGGAAGTCGCAACGACGGCGAGCAGGAGGCCACGTCCCATAGGGCCGGAGGGGTGAAAGGTGCAGGAGGGCCGAGGATCGAAGTGCAGCCCTTCCCGCTCATCCTCGACAACAACTACGCCGAACCGTGCCTGCCGCTACGGGGAGCCTGATACCGGCAAGAACACCGCGTTTGCCCCCGGAATACGTAGTGCCAGCGTGTCGAGCGTATGCACATCGCGGCAGCGTGGGGTGCCGTTTGGGGTGAGGATCTACCCCGCGACGTAGGTATATCGTTGCCGCCGGTTGCTGCGTTCGACCTCCAGCACGGTGCCGTCCACGAGCCGGATCGCCCGGCGGCCCGGGTCATCGACGCGCGCGCCTTCGACCAGCATGGAATCACTCTGGGCGTCTTCCGGCAGGACGAGGTGGTTGCAGCGGCTCCCCGCCTCGAAGAGGACGCCCCGCACCGTCTTTCGCTCGGGGCGGTAGGGGACGAGCCAGCGATTGGCCCAGCCCGTCGGCAGGCTGTA
>JBCCRG010000454.1:0-2968 GCA_039208155.1 Bacteroidota bacterium
ATCCCGAACTACTACGAGACGCTCGGCGTCGCGGAGCGCGCGTCGGCGGCGGACATCAAGAAGGCCTACCGTCGTCTGGCGCGGGAGTACCACCCCGACCGCAACCCGGACAACCCCGAAGCCGAGGAGCGCTTCAAGGAAGTCCAGCAGGCATACGAGGTGCTCGGCGACGAGGAGAAGCGTGCGAAGTACGACCGCTTCCGCGCCAACCCGCACGCGTTTGGCGGCATGGACCCGAACAGCGGCGCGAACCCCTTTGGCGGGGCGGGCAGCCCGTTCGGCGGCCAAGACGTACGCTTCTCGCGCGGTCCCGACGGCTCGATCCGCTTCGAGTCGAGTGGGAGCGCGGCCCCGAACATGGAGGACCTGCTCGCGTCGCTCTTCGGAGGGGGAAGCCCGTTCGGTGGACAGACCGGGTTCAGCGGGGCTCCCTTCGGCGGCAGCCCCTTTGGTGACGGTGGTCCGTTCGGCAACCCGCGCGCTTCCGGACAGCGCGTCCCGCGCGGACCGCAGGCCACCGAGACGCGCATGCGACTCTCGTTCGACGAGGCCCTCGCCGGTGGCAAGCGCGACGTGACACTCCCCGGGGGCGAGACGGTCCGGCTCACGATCCCGCAGGGCGTCGCCGACGGCACCAAGATTCGCCTGCGCGGACGCGGCACGCCCGACGCAACGGGCCAACGCGGCGACCTCTTCATTACGTTCGACGTGGCCGCTTCGCCCCGCTTCCGCCGCGAGGGCGACGACCTCCACCTCACCGAGACGATCTCCGCCGTCGAAGCGATGCTTGGCACCGAGCGGCGCATCGAGACGGCGCAGGGCACGGCGATCAAGCTGAAGGTGCCCGCTGGCACGCAGCCCGGCCACCGCCTCCGCCTACGCGGTCAGGGTGTCCAGACTCCCAAGGCTACCGGTGACCTCTACGTCACTCTCGACGTGACCACGCCCACGATTACCGACGAGGCCCGCGCCGACCTCCAGAGATGGGCCGATGAGCACGGCTTGGATGGGAACGGGAAGACAGAAGGCAGAGGTTGGAAGCACGGGTAGAGCATGCCCGATTGCTGGGATTGGAGTGGAGTGCTTTGAGCAGGGCACAGCATGTCCCGAAAGCGGGCCATCGAACGTCCATACGTTCACACCTGCATGCGCCCACACAGAAAACCCGCGTGCGCCCTTTCACCGAGAGGCTGCGCGTACCGAGGCGAGCGATGCTGCATGGGAGCCATGCACGCCGCTCGCCTTCGTGCTTTCTAACTCCGCTCTCACCTCCGATGCGCTTGCTGCTCCCCCTTGTCGCCCTACTCGTCATTGCTCCCACTGTGACTGCCCAGGAGTCGCGCATCCAGGAAATCCGTGACCGCTACTATGCCGTCGCCGAAGACTCCGAGGCCGAGGGGCTCTACCAGTTCCAGGTCGTCAACAACCCGGACGCCCGCGACTACCCGGCCGTCGGGATCTACCGGCAGGAGTTCACACTAACGTATAAGCTGGAGGAGAACCAGCTGCCTGTGCCCCACCTCGTCGTCATGAAGGATCAAACGGCGGCCTACCAGACTCGGACCGAGGTATTGCTCGATGACAGCGGCGAGGCAATGTTCCTCTACTACGACTATGGCGAAGGCTCCAAGCGCGTCTACTACGACACCGAGGGCACGTGCATCCGCTACCTCATGGATGGCGAGAGCGCGGGCTGCGATGCGCGCGGTGAGTTCATGGAAGGCGAGGCCGACATGATCGCGCACGCCCAGGCCGTGGCCGAGCTGCTGGAGGTGCTCAGTCTCGGCGGTGGCTGATGCACAGGGCGACAGCCCGCCGAACTACATCGAATACCCGCGCGTGGTTGGGAAACGCGTGGGTGAGGCTAAGTGCTTGCCCTGATGGAGTTGCGTTTTTAGACGAATTCTAAATTAGGGATTCAGGGCGGAATCGCTTCCGGGATTCTTGACATGGATAGGGGTATCCCCTAGAATAGTCTATCGCTCCAAATGCTAACAATCGTTTGTGTTGCGGCAAACGCTGGTTGTTTTGGACGATGCTGCAAGCGCTTCCAGCGCGCCCGCGTCCTGGCAGGGACCGGCGCCACGCGGCCCGTCTGCGTGTCCGGGAGGCTCGCCTCGTGCTTCTCATACTCCAGCTTCCCCAGACGCATGGCAAACGTACTCTGGCTCCAGGGTGGTGCCTGTAGTGGCAACACGATGTCGTTCCTCGACGCCGAGGAGCCGACCGTCGTGGACCTCGTCACCGACTTCGGCATCAACATCCTGTGGCACCCCACGGTCGGTCTCGAGATCGGCCACCAGGTGACACACCTCCTCGAAGACTGCAAGTCGGGCAAGATCGCGCTCGACATCTTTGTCTTCGAGGGCTCGATCATCCAGGGGCCGAACGGCACCGGCACGATGAACTACTTCGCCGACCGCCCCATGCAGGAGTGGGTCCGCGAGCTGTCCGCCGTGGCGGGCTACGTCGTGGCCGTGGGCGACTGCGCGTGCTGGGGGGGCATCCCCGCCGTCCCGCCCAACCCGAGCGAGTCGACGGGCTTCCAGTTCCACCGCGAGGCCAAAGGCGGCTTCCTCGGGCCGGACTTCGTCTCGAAGGCGGGCTTGCCCGTCATCAACATCCCCGGCTGCCCGGCGCACCCCGACTGGATCTCGCAGGTCCTCGTGGCCGTGGCGACCGGGCGCGGCGGCGACCTCCTGATCGACGACTACCACCGCCCGAAGACGTTCTTCACCCAGTTCGTTCAGGACGGCTGCCCCAACCAGTACAGCTTCCACGAGAAGATCGACGGCGGCTTCGGCGAGCGGGCGGGCTGCCTCTTCTATGAGGTGGGCTGCCGCGGGCCGATGACGCAGGCGTCGTGCAACAACATCCTCTGGAATCGGACGTCCTCCAAGACGCGGGCGCGCCACCCCTGCCTCGGCTGCACGGAGCCGGGCTTCCCGCACCACGACCTCGCGAAGGG
>JBCCRG010000455.1:0-2959 GCA_039208155.1 Bacteroidota bacterium
GTCCCGCTGGACTCGCTCACCGTCACCGTGACGCCTGGCGGAGCGACACTCGGCGGGGAGCCGCTCGCCACGACGGCCTACAGCGTCCCCACGCCGGGCTTCTGGGACGACTTCGCCTTCGTAGAGCCGCGCCTGCGCGACACCTACGAGGTGATGCGCCGCGTTGAGCGCCGGAGCAGCCTCACAATGGACCAGGTCAAGCGACCGCTACCCGTCGCACGCTCGATCCTCGCGCAGACCGACCCCGAGGGCGACGACTGGGGCGCGACGACCGCCTTCACCTACCCGACGGGCCTCCCCAGCGGTATCCTCGACGCCCGCTTCGTCGAACTCACCGCCGACGACTCGACGACCTACGTCCGCGTCGACCTCGCGGCTCCCATGCCCGACGCGCCGAGCCCGGCGCTGTTCGCCGCCATCGCCATCGACCGGGACGAGGGCGGGGCGCGTGACATCGGGCGTGGGGCGCGGCTGCGGCTGCCCGGCGGGACAGGCTATGAGCACATCGTCTACGTCGGCGACGGCATCCGCGTCGAAACCGGGCGGGGGCGTGTGCTCGGTCGCCTCGAAGGGGCCGGTGCGCTCATCGAGCCAGGGCAGAGCCGCCTCACGTTCGCGATCCCGACCTACATCCTCCCGCGCCCGCGTCGCGGCGACGAGGTGACGCTGCTCCTCGGCGCGTTCGCCCCCGGCGACGGCGTGGGCCGCTTCGCGCCCGTCGGCCGCACTGCCACCGCCACGCAGGGCGGCGGCAAGCCCCGCGACGACGCTCCCAACGTCTACGACCTCGTCACCGCGAGGGTTACTCGATAGGATCTGACCGCCGGATGCACGACCTTCCCGCATCCGCTTCGACCCGTACTGCTATGCTCAAGAAAGTCCTCAGCTACGCCACCCTCGTGCTGTTCGCGTTCGTCGCCGTCTACCCGGTGCTACGCATCCTCACGATCTCGCTGCGGCCCGGCGACCGGCTGCTCTCGACCTCGCTTGCGATCATCCCCGAGGACGCGACGATGGGCAACTACGCCGAACTCGTCGGCGAGACGCCGTTCGTGCGCTGGCTGCTCAACTCGCTGCTCGTAGCGGCCGTCGTGACCCTCACCGGCGTCGCGCTCGCGTCCACGGCGGGCTACGCGCTGAGCCGCTTCAAATTCCGCGGTCGCAACGCCGCGCTCTCCGGCATCCTCATCACGCAGATGTTTCCCGCGACGATGCTGCTGCTGCCGCTCTACATCATGCTGATCCGGCTCGGGCTGCTCAACTCGTACCTCGGCCTCATCATCATCTACACCGCGACGGCGCTGCCCTTCTGCGTGTGGCAGATGAAGGGCTACTACGACACCATCCCGCCGTCGCTCGAGGAGGCGGCCCGCATCGACGGGGCAGGGCCGTGGCAGGCGTTCTACAAAGTCATCTTCCCGCTCGCCGCGCCGGCGCTCGTCATCACGGCGCTGTTCTCGTTTATGACGGCGTGGAACGAGTACGTCGTGGCCGCGGTGGTCCTGCAGGACACGGAGCTGTTCACGCTGCCGGTCGGGCTCAAGCTCTTCCAGGGCAACCTCCGCGCCGACTGGGGCCTCTACGCTGCCGGGTCCCTGGTCGTCTCGGTCCCGGTGATCGCGCTGTTCCTGGTGCTGAGCCGCTACCTGATTTCCGGCCTTACGCTCGGCGCGGTAAAGGGGTAGGCGCTGGTGGCTGGTTGATGGTGCTTGGTTTCTGGTGGATCCGTTGAGACGCTACGGCTTGGCTCGGTCGTGCTGGCTGAAGCCGGAGCAGGGGGGACGTTCCTCGCCACCGTTCCCCGCGTCGGGATCGTCGCAATGCATTCCAGGCTACTTCGAGGCCCAAGATCCTGCGGTTGAAGGAGACTGGAGTGTGGTCGTGCGCTTCGGGAGGCAGCGCGGGTACGAGGAGCAGGTGCTGGTGTGCTTCCTCGTCGAAGAAGCGCCACATCACTGCATCGTGCCCGGTGCTCGGTTCCATCTAGCGGATGGTCCGAAGACCGCCGCGCACGGCGAGGTCGAGAACGTGTTTACACTGTAAAGTTGACTACGCAAAGGGCTGCGTCTTCGTGCTACCTTGCTGGTACAGCTATCCTCGCACGGCACCTGGTAGGGACAAGGAGGGCGTCCAGGCGCTATTTCTCGTTCCTGTCATCCCGGACTAGATCCGGGATCCATACGGTGCCTTGCATGGATCCCCGCCCCCCGCCCATGCGAGGGTATGCTTCGCGGGGATGACTCTGTAGCGAGTTTGCACCGTCCCTCTCCCCTCAGCCTCTCTCCCTATGAGCTACGCCTCCGATCTTCTCGCAGACCAACACATCGTCGTCACGGGCGGCGGCACCGGGCTTGGGCGCTCGATGGCGCTGCGCTTCGCCAGCCTCGGCGCCAAGGTGACGATCTGCGGACGCCGCACCGAACCGCTCGACACCACCGTCGGTGACATCCGCGAGGCGGGCGGCCAGGGCGAGGGCATCTCGTGCAACCTCCGCGAGGCCGACAGCGTGACCGCGTTTTTCGAGGAGGCCGAGGAGCGGCAGGGACCCGTGACGGGCCTCGTCAACAACGCAGCGGCCAACTTCCTCGCGCCGAGCCATCAGGTCAGCCCCAACGGCTTCGACGCCATCGTGAAGACGAACCTCTACGGCTCGTTCTACGCGACGCAATGGTGCGGCCAGCGCTGGATCGAGCGCGGCACGCAGGGCGCGGTGCTCTCGATCTCGACGACCTACGCTGAGACGGGCAGCGCCTTCGTGCTCCCGAGCGCCGTCTCGAAGGCCGGCATCGTGGCGATGACGAAGTCGCTCGCGTCTGAGTGGGGCGTCTACGGCATCCGGCTCAACTGCATCGCGCCTGGGCCCTTCCCGACGGACGGCGCGTGGAAGCGGCTCGTCCCGAGCGAGGAGATGGCGGAGAACATGCGCCTGCGCGTCCCGCTGCGCCGCTTCGGCGTCCAC
>JBCCRG010000456.1:0-2937 GCA_039208155.1 Bacteroidota bacterium
GAGCAGCTCGGTCAGCCACGCAGGCGAGGGCGTCTCGCCGAGCCGGGCGTGCAGCGTCGTCTCGAACGCGGCGAGGTGAAGCAGCGGGTGCGAATCGACGGCGAGCGTCATCAGCCCTCGGCGTCTTGGCTTTGCACGAACTCGCCGAAGCTCATCGACTCGTAGGCGCCCTCCACGAAGTAGCGCAGCGCGAGCATGAAGTCGGGTACCTCACGGTAGCCAGGGAGGACCCAGTGCTGCGAGCCGTCCGCCTTCATAAACACCGTCGTCGGGGTGCCGCGCATGCCGAGGTCGGCGGCAAGCTGTGCCTCGGTCACCGTTGCGTCGGCGAACTGGAGCGCGGCGCGGCTCTCCGTGTTGACGCGGACCGACTGGAAGTGCTCGTTGAGGTACGTCTGCACCGTCTCATCGCCGTACACGTCGGCATCGATGCGGTCGCACCAGCCGCACCACGTCGCGTAGCCCGCGAGGAGGATGAAGTCGCCCTCGGCCGGAGCATTGACCGACGCCTCGCCGAACGTCACCCAGTCGACGCCCGCGGGCGCGCCTGCCGGATCCGTGGCGATGAGGCCCTGGGCCTCCACTGTAGCGTCGGGGGAGTCCTGCGCTTGGACGCAGGCGGTCAGGCTGAGAGCGAGTGCGAGAGACGCGGCGAGCAGGGGGCGGAGCATGGGGAGGCGATGCTGTGGGGGGAACGCGGAGGCAGAAACGGTACGCCCTGCGCAGGTCGTATGGATACGGTGCCAGACGCACACGCATCGTGCCGACTTACGTCGGAGCACCGGGTGCCGTCAGCCGAGCGTACACGTCCACGAACGCGGCCTTCTCCCGTTCCCAATCGAATTCGTCGAACACGCGCGGAATCGCGGCGAGGGCCTTCCGCCGCAATGTAGCGTCGTGCGCGATGTGCTGAAGCGCATCCACGAGTGCCGTACGGTCGTTCACGTCCACCGTGAGCCCGACGCCATACTCGTCTACCACGCGGCCTAGCTTCGGTAGGGCTGAGGCCACGACGGGCAGCCCGGCGGCGAGGTACTCGAAAAGCTTATTGGGTAGGCTCAGCCGCAGGCTCTCCGTGCGCGACTCGATGAGCACGAGGCCCACGTCGGCCGACGCCGTGTAGCTCGGTAGCACGTCCGGCGGTGTGAACGGGACGAAGCGGACGCGAGCACCTCCATCGGGAAAACGGAGCGGCGCCGCCAGCCGCCGAGCCTCGTCCTCGAACGGCCCCTCGCCGATCACGACGAGCGCTACGTTGGGCACGTCCCTCAGCGCGTCGAGTGTCTGGGGCAGCCCACGCCCGACGCGGAGGAGACCCTGGTAGAGCAGAATTGGTGTGGTCTCAGGGATACCGAGCTCGTCGCGGAGCCGCGTCGTGCGCGCGACGGTGCGGACGGGCGGGAGGTTATGCTGCACCATCGGCCGCGCGATGCCGTAGGCGGCGGCGAGCCGGTCCGCGATAGCATCGTTGACGGTCAGCACGAGGTCGGCCTGCTGGATATGGCGGCGCTCGATGGTGGTCCACAGCCAGCGCTTCAGTGGGGCGTCCTCGGTGGCGTCGAGGTGCGCGTAGAGCTCCCGGCTGTCGAAGACGAGCGGACGGTTTGTGCGCCGTGCGGCGCGGGCCATCGCCGGGAGCGTGTAGAGGTCGCTCGCGTGCCAGAGGTCGATGCGAGCGCTGGCGGTGAGGTCGCGTGCGGCCTGCACGAACTGCCGGTGCGCAGCCCAGAAGAAACGGGGGCCTCCGCCGTCGGGGCGCGGCAGCGCGTGCAGCCGGACGCCTACCGAGAGTACGTCCGCCCGCGCCGTCTCGAACGCCAGCACATCGATATGCGCCCCTGCCTCGGTCAGCGCCGCGAACTGCCGCAGCGCACGCGAGGAGCCGGTCACGTCGCCCACGTAGGCAAAGGCGAGGCGACAATCAGCAAGGGGAGACGACACGATCGCCTACGCGTCAGCCTTGGGTTTGCGGCTGCGCTGCTCGCCGAAGCGGCGCACGGAGGCCAGCGTGAAGCCCGCCAGCAGGATCAGCGTGCCGAGCCACAGGATGCTGATGAACGGCTTCTCGTAGGCCTGCACTACCATCCACTCCTCTGGCTGGATTGAGACGCCGTCGATGCCGAGCTTAATCGCGCCCTGGTTGACCTCCATGCCGGTGAACGTCACCGTGATGCCCCAGTCGAGGACGCGGTTCTGGATGAACTGCTGCTCGTTGTCGTTGGTGATCACGTAGACCGGGCGCAGCGTGCGCGTCTCGCCAGTGGACTGGTTCGTGAGTTCGAGCCGCGCTGCCACGGCGAGGTCCACGGTCGCCGGATCGATGTCGACCACGGCTTCGTCGATGTCGAGTTCGTAGTCGACGAAGCGGAGGGTGTAGTCCCGGTTGCCGAGGCTGCGCGATTCGCCGCGCCGGAGCTGGATCTCGCCGTTCTGCTCCTCCTCGGTCGGGCCGAACATGAACGACGGGTAGACGGCGATGTAGAGGTCCTGCATGAACGTCTTGTCGACATGCGGGCTCTGAATCGTCTGGTCGCGCGAGTCCTGGTAGACGACGTTGCGCGCCTCGAATGCGCGGCCCGAGGGCGTCGTCACGTCGAGGATGTAGACCGGCTTGCCCTCCTCGTTGTAGCCCTCGCCGGTGTAGGTGAACGTGTAGCCCTCCACGGATTTCGTCTGGCCCTTCTCGACGATGAAGTTGTCGCGGTCGCCGCCGACGGAGGCGCCCTGGCCGTCGGTGAGCGGGCTGTTGAAGAACGACGACGTGAGAATGCCGAGCAGCATCAGCGCGAAGCCGACGTGCGTGAGCGAGCCGCCTGCGAGCTTGAGGTTGCCGCGCCCGATGCGCCACAGCACGAGGCTGTTGCCCCAGAAGGCGAAGAACGCCGCGAATGCGAGCACCAGCACGAGCAGGCTCACGCCGTAGACGTCCCAGAAGCC
>JBCCRG010000457.1:0-2924 GCA_039208155.1 Bacteroidota bacterium
CTGGGCAAACGGGACGCTCGCCACGCTGGGCGTCACAAACTCGACGGCCACGCTGTTGGCTCCGGTGAAGGGGTTGTAGGGGGGAGCCCCGACGTAGGGCGCGAAGGTGCTCGTGGCATAGGGGTTGAGCGGCACGTCGGCTGCCCACGAGGAGTGGATGTCGCCACTGAGCACGACTACGTTCTCGATGTCCCCGTCGCGGAGGGCACGCAGCAGCGCGGCACGCTCGAACGGGTAGCCGTCCCAGGCGTCGAGGTTGGTGAACGCGGGCAGGCCCGTCTGCTCGCCGACGGCCTCCCAGGACGGGTTCGGAGCCATTGGCACCATCATGACCTGGTTGCCGATTACCTTCCACTGCGCGGTGCTCGCCTCCAGATTGGTGGTCAGCCAGGTCTGCTGTTCGGCCCCGAGGAGCACACGGTCCGGGTCCAGCCAGGTCGTCGTATCGACCACGATCGACTGAGTGGCGAGGTCCAACGTGACAGGTACCTGTTCGTCGCGAGCCGCCAGCCGCGTGTCGAGCATGAAGAGCTCGGCGAGGTCGCCGTAGGCTAGGCGGCGGTAGAGGCGATCCGGGGCTGGCTCGCGCAGCGGCATCCACTCGAAGTAGGCCCGCCGGGCGGCCGCCTTGCGCTCTTCCCAGTCACCTTCTTCCGCGAAAGTGATGGGGTTGCCGTCGTCGTCGAAGGTGATGGGTTCGTTGTGGTTGGCGGCTCCGCCCGCATAGGCGTTGTCGGCGGACTCGTGGTCGTCCCAGGCGGCGATGAGCGGATGCTGCTGGTGCATCGCGCGCGCGTCGGGATCGAGCTTGTAGAAGCCGTGCCGGAGGCGGTAGTCGGCGAGGGTGACGGTCTCCGTCTCCGGCTGAACGCCCGGTCGGAAGGGCGTGGTGGTATTCGGCCGCCTCTCGTGGATGTAATCGCCCAGGTGGATCACAGCGTCGAGGTCGGCGCGCGCGGCGAGGCCCTCGTACGCGTTGAAAAAGCCGCTCTGGTAGTTCGCGTCCGCCGCTACCCCAAAGCGCAGCCGCCCGACGGCCCCCTCGGGTGCCGTCCGCGTCCGCCCCACGATGGACCGGGCACCGGCCTGCTGGAACTGGTAGTAGTACGTCGTGCCCGGCGCGAGGCCGTCGGCGTCCACTTTCACCGTGTAGTCGCGCTCCGGCCCCGTCGTGACGATGCCGCTATTCACGGCATCCGTGACCTGCCGCACCTCCGCATCGAAGCTCGTCCCGATGGTCCAGCTAACCGTGACGGGTCCCGTGGCTGCCTGCGTGACGCGCGTCCAGAGGATGACGCGGTCCGTGAGCGGATCGCCCGACGCCACGCCGTGGAAGAACGGCGCGAGGGCGGGGTCGAAGAGGACCGTCGTCCCCGCGCTTGCGCGCGGTGTTTGCTTGAAGTGGTCTCGGACGAGCGCGTTCGTTGCGCCGCTAGGCGTCGGCTGATAGGCGGGCGTCGGCTGGGCCTTGAGGACGAGCGGAGCGGTGAGGAAGGAGACAGCGGCAAGTGCGAGGGCGAGCGGAGTGACACGCATGGCGGAGCGCAGAAGGTGGACGTGTCGACAAAAGTCGGACAGCCAACTGTGGAGCGCTAGGCGGAAAGTAGGCCCCCTCTCTTCATACAGCGTGCTGTCACCGTAGCGTTGCCAGACGATATCCGCCGCGTTGACTGGTCCACGGTCCTCACGTCTTCTGCTTCTGCTTTTTGGCAGCCGGGAAGAGGATGTTGTTGAGGATAAGCCGGTAGCCGGGCGAGTTCTTGTGCAGCGCGAGGTCCGTGGGCGGGTCGCCGACGAAGTGCTGGTAGTCCTCGGGGTCGTGGCCGCCGTAGAAGGCGAAGAATCCCTGGCCGAGCGGCCCGTAGAGGTAGCGCACCTCGGTCCGGCTCGGCGTCTCGGCGAGGGCGACCACGCCGGGCTTGACGAGCGCCTTGTCGAAGTTGGTCGTCTGGCCCATGAAGCCCCGCACGCTCGCGACATGGTTCTGCGTGAGCATCGTCGGGACGGGGTCCCACTTGGCCGAGAACTCGAAGAGGGTGAAGTAGTCGGTCGCCGGGTTGCGCAGCGCGGGCGGCGGCGTCACGTCGATGTCGGCGTGCTCGTACTCCATCGGGTTGAAACTCGGTGTGAAGTCCTGGAAGGCGAACGTGCCGCTGTAGTCGAGCTGCTGGATGGCGTCCGGGTCCACGCCGTCGCCGTCGAACTCCGCCGGGACGATGTCGGTCGCGTGGGAGGCGAGCGCGAGGTCGATGGTGTCGGTGCCGGAGCACATCGCGAAGAGGAAGCCGCCCTGCGCCACGTACGTGCGGATGCCCATAGCGACAGCGAGCTTGAGGTGGCTCACCTTCTGGAAGCCGCGCTCGCGGGCGTCGGCCTCGGCGAGCCGCTGCTGCTCACGGTACCACGGCGCGTTGCGGTAGGCCGCGTAGAACTTGCCATACTGCCCCGTGAAGTCCTCGTGGTGGAGGTGCAGCCAGTCGTACTGGGCGAGCTCGCCGTCGAGGACCTGGGCGTCGTAGATCATATCGTAGGGCACCTCGGCGTAGGTGAGCACGAGCGTCACGGCATCGTCCCAGGGCAGCGACTGGTCGGGCGCGTAGACGGCCACCTTCGGGGCCTTCTCCAGCCGCACCAGGCTCGAATTCGACCCCTCCGACTCGACCTCGGCCACGATCTGCGCGGCCGCGCCTGCCGACACCGGCTCGAACGCGACGCCCCGAATACGTAACTCGTCTTGCAGGCCCGCCACGTCCGTCATCAGGAACGAGCCGCCGCGGTAGTTGAGCAACCAGTCCGCGTCGTGGCCTTGGGCGAGGTACCAGTACATCACCCCGTAGGCCTTCAGGTGGTCGGTCTGGCGCTCGTCCATCGGCACGAGGATATCCTGCGCACGAAGGGGAATGGCGACGAGGAGGAGAGCGAAG
>JBCCRG010000458.1:0-2903 GCA_039208155.1 Bacteroidota bacterium
AAGCAACGGCGTCGAGGCCGATGTCGAGTTCTCCTGGGGCGCGACCGAGGTGAAAGCCCCCGACCTCGTGGATGCCATCGTGGAGGTGACCGAGACCGGTAGCTCGCTGCGCGCCAACAACCTTCGCATCGCCGAGGTGCTGCTGGAGTCGAACACGCAGCTCATCGCCAACAAGGCCGCGTGGGAGAACCCGTGGAAGCGGCAGAAGATCGAGAACCTGGCGATGCTGATGCAGGGCGCGATCCGCGCCGAGGGTCAGGTTGGGCTGAAGCTCAACGCTCCGCGCGCGGCGGTCCCCGAGATCGTCAGCACGCTTCCGGCGCTGCGCAACCCGACGATCTCGCCCCTCTTCACCGAGGGCTGGGTCGCCATCGAGACGGTCATCGCCGAGCGCGCCGTCCGGACGATCATCCCTGAGCTGAAGCGCCTCGGCGCGGAGGGGATCATCGAGTATCCGATTGATAAGATTATTCCATAGGGGTTGTTGGTGATTGGTTCATGGTTGTCGGTGGGTTGAAAGACATACCGATCCATCCGAGTTGGACCGTAGCTTTCGAGAAACCAACAACCATGAACCATCCACCCATGACCAAACTCCTCGACCTCGCGCATGCCCGTTCGGGCGACAAGGGCGACGCCGTAAACGTCGGCGTCATCGCCCGTGCGCCGGAACATTACGCCACCCTCCAAGCGCTCCTCACACCGGAGCGCGTCAAGGTGCACTTCGGGCCGATGGTGACCGGCGAGGTGGAGCGTTTCGAACTGCCCAACCTGCACGCGCTCAACTTCCTGCTGCACGGCGCGCTCGGCGGCGGCGGCACGGTGTCGCTCAAGCTCGATGCCCAGGGCAAGACGTACGCGGCGCACCTGCTGCGGATGGAGGTCGAGTAGGTCGTGGGGCACGGGTCACGGGTCGTGAGTCTGCTCGGAGTGCTACTCGGGGTGCTGCTCCTTGTCGTGCTGGCGGGATGCCAGGAAGACGCTCCCGGCTCGGACGTGCCGGACAGCACAATGGTGGCCGCGCTGACCGACCTGCACCTGCTCGACGGCCGCCGCGAACTCTATGGGGACAGCGCCCTCCACGTGGACTCGCTCCGCCAGGTGCTCCTCACGCGCTACGGCCTCGATTCGGCCGCCTTCGCGGACGCGCTCGACGCCTACGCGGCGGATGCCCCGCGGCTGCGCGGCGTCTACGACTCGGTCATCGTCCGCGTCAACGCGGCTCTCAGGGAAGCAAACGAGCGGGCTGACGGCTGAGCTGTGTACGTCCCCACCACGTCCTCCAACCAGTCGCTCGCGGCGCGGGCCGTCCGTCGCAGCGTGGCCGGGCTCATCCGGCGCTCGCTGCGGTCGAGCTTCCGGTCGGTGCGCTGGGTCGGGGCCTGGCCGCCGCCGCTCCCGGCAGGACGCCCGGTGGTCCTTTACGCGAACCACCATAGCTTCTTCGACGGCTACCTTCTCTGGTGGCTGCTCACCCAGCACCTGCGTCGTCCGCCGCTCGTCTGGATGCGGGACCACGACCGCATCCCGCTCTTCGCGCCGCTCGGCACGCTAGCGTTCCCCGACGACGACCCGCGCCGCCGCGCCCAGACGATCCGGGAGACTGCGCGGCGCATGCGAACCGTCCCCGACACCGCGCTCATTCTCTTCCCCGAGGGCGAGCAGCGCCCGCCCGACGCGGGCATCGGCCCCATCGCGACGGGCGGGCTCCAGCGGATCGCGCGCCTGCTCCCCGATGCCGTCTGGTGGCCCGTGGCGCTGCGGCTGACGTGGTGGGACGCCGACCGCCCCGTGGCACTCCTCGCGGGAGGCAGTCCACACGACGCCCCTACTGGCGACGAAGCCGCTCGCTTGGACACGCTGGTCGATCTCCTCCGTGCTGCACGTCCTCCCGCTTTCGGTGTAGATAACGAGGGTGTAACGCCTCACGTCACTGCGGCGGCTCAACGGGTACTGCTTGAGGGAACGCGCAGCCCGGCCGAGCGCTGGGACCTGACCCCGCTTCGAGGCTTCCTCGGACGCTTTGCGTAATCTCGCACCGCCGAGCCTCGGTCGGCCCACCAGCGCGCCCTCACGATTTCTTCGGCTGTCGCTTCCCCGAACTCGCCGCGCCGAGTCCTAAACTGTGGCGCGAGCCTTCTTCCAGCGCTACCCGCATCGTCCGCCTCATGCTTGCTCTGCTGGTCTTGATCTTGACGCTGTCGATGCCGACGCTGTCGCCGGAGCCAGACCCGAGGGAGCCTGTCCCCCTGCTCTCTGCTCCCTCGCCTGCGTTGGCCTTCGCCGCCTTCTCCGACTCGCTCGCCGTCCTCTACGCATCGCGGGACGTGCCCGGCATGAAGCGCCTCTACGCGCGCGCGGCGTCGCTGGAGCAGCGGCTGCTCGGGCGCTACCGCCTCTATCCGGTCACGCAGGACGAGGCGTTCCTCGACGACCTGCCCGACGCTGACGAGGCGACCTCGGCGCGGGAGTACGCCCTCCTCTCGGCGCTCTGGGCGTACCGCGTCGCGGAGGCCCCGCCGTGGAAGATTCCGTCGTACGGCAAGCGCTCCGAGGCGCTGCTCGAACGCGCCAAGTCGCTCGACGCCGACGCGCCATTCGTGCTGCTGGTGGACGGCCAGGCGTTGCTCTACAAGCCCGCGCTCTTCGGCGGCGACCTCAACGCCGCGCTGCAGCGGTTCACGCACCTGCGCCGGGTGCTGCTCGGCAGTCCGCACCCCGGCCTCACGACCCTCGAAGCCGACGTGTGGGCCTGGTACGCGATGCACAAACTGGAGCACGCGAGCGCCGAGGAAGTCCGCCAGCAGTTGCTCGCGCAAGCCCCGCCGCGCCTCTTCCGCGACTTCCTCACGAACCCGCCTTGACCCTCCACGAGATCGCGGTGGCGGCGCTCCTGGTGCTGC
>JBCCRG010000459.1:0-2903 GCA_039208155.1 Bacteroidota bacterium
TAAGCACGTCGGGGCCTCGTGCCTCTGCCCAACGAATTCGTGGTCGTCCTGGCTCCGAAATTTCCCAGTTCGCTATCCTTCTCCACACGCTCGCACCCCACTGCCTCCAGCCATGCCTGTCCGTCGCGCCACGGCTGCCGATGCCGACACGCTCCACGACCTCGTGTGCGCCCTCGCCGACTACGAGAAGCTGCGCCACGAGGTCGTCGCCACCGCCGATGATCTCCGTGCGAAGCTCGCCCCCGACGCCTCGCCGCCGCTCCATGCGCTGCTCGCCGAGGACGACATGGGGCAGCCGGTCGGCTTCGCGATCTATTTCGCCATCTACTCGACCTTTCGCGGCAACTGGGGGCTCTACCTCGAGGACCTCTACGTCCGGCCCGAGGCGCGGGGCCGCGGCCACGGCTACGCGCTGCTCCAGGCCGTCGCGCAGGATGCCGTCGCACGCGGCGCGCACCGCCTGGACTGGCAGGTGCTCGACTGGAACCGGCTCGCGCTCGACTTCTACGAGCGCCTCGGGGCCACACCGATGAGCGACTGGACCACGATGCGCCTCACCGGCGACGCCCTGAAGGATTTAGGATTGCAGATTGTCGATGTATGATTTTATCTCGACACAACTTTTGAGGACTAATCCCAAATCATGAATCGAAAATCATAAATGAGAACAATCGTCCTCATCCCCGCCTTCAACGAGGCGCGCTCCATCGGCAAAGTGATCGGCGACCTGCCAGTGGACCGTGTGGACGAGGTGGTGGTGATCAACAACGCCTCGACGGACGAAACCGAGGCGAACGCCCGCGCGGCGGGGGCGACGGTGGTGCGCGAGGACCGGCGCGGCTACGGCTCGGCGTGCCTGCGGGGGCTCGCCTACGTCGATGCGCTGCCCGACAAGGCGAAGCCTGACGTGATCGTCTTCCTCGACGGCGACTACTCCGACCACCCTGACGAACTCCCGCAACTCCTCGGTCCCATCGAGCGCGACGAGGCGGACCTCGTGATCGGCTCGCGGATGGCCGGGCGCCCGCGCGGTATGGTGGAGCCGGGCGCGATGCTGCCGCAGGCGGTCTTTGGAAATAGATTGGCCTGCGGGCTGATGCGCGTGATCTGGGGCGGGCGCTTCACCGACCTCGGCCCTTTCCGCGCGATCCGCCGCACGGCCCTCGACGCGCTCGGCATGGAGGACACGACCTACGGCTGGACCGTCGAGATGCAGATCAAGGCGCTGCGGCAGGGCCTGCGCTGCACCGAGGTGCCCGTCAGCTACCGCCGCCGCATCGGCGTCTCGAAGATCACCGGTACCGTGCGCGGCACCCTCGGCGCGTCGTACAAGATCCTCGCGACCATCGGCAAATACGCCGTGCGGTAAGAGTCGAAGAACTGGAGCACCGACAATCGTAGTGCTGGCAATCGCAACGCCGACAAGACGGCGATCTGGCTTGACGCTCCGCACTCGTTGCAGCACCTTTTCGACCTTCGACCTTCGACCTTCGACCTTCGACCTTCGACCTTCGACCTTCGACCCAAGCCCATGCGCACTGCCTACGTCACCGGCGCGGCCTCCGGCATTGGCCGCGCCACGGCCCTCCGTCTCGCCGCCGACGGCTTCGCCGTGTTCGTGACCGACATCAACGAGGCGGGCGGGGCCGAGACCGTCGCGCAGATCGAGGCCGCGGGCGGCACGGCGACGTTCGTCCACGGCGATGTGACGGACGCCGAGGCCTGCCGGGCACTGGTTGCGCAGATCCTCGACGCGCACGGGCGGCTCGACGTGGCCGTACACAACGCAGGGATCGAAGGGCCCGTGCTGCCGCTCGCCGCCATCGACGCAGAGGCGTTTCGGCGGGCGTTCGAGGTCAACGTGATGGGCGTCGTGCACGGGATGCAGGCTGCGCTCGGGCCGATGGTCGAGGCGGGACGCGGGTGCATCGTCAACGTGGCGAGCGTGGCGGGGCTCGGCGGCTTTCCGTTCCACGCGCCGTACGCCGCGAGTAAGCACGCGGTCGTCGGGCTGACGCGGACAGCCGCGTTGGAGGTCGCGCGGACGGGCGTGCGCGTCAACGCCGTCTGCCCCGGCTTCACCGACACCCCGATGGTGGACGACGGCCTGCGTCAGCTGGGCCAGACGCTGGCGCAGCTCACGAAGCGCATCCCCGCGCGCCGCCTCGGCCACCCCGACGAAGTCGCTGCGGCCATCGCGTATCTAGCATCTGACGCCGCCGCCTACGTCACGGGCCACGCCCTGGCGCTCGACGGCGGCCTGACAGCGGGGTAGTCGGCACCAGCGCGACCAGACGCGCTTACTGCTCCGTCCAGCGATAGCCTAGCGCCGCGATCTCTTTGGCGCAGGCGATCTCGACGCGCTTGCGCGCCTCGGCGTCCAGCACCTTGCTGTAGTGGTCCCGGTTCGTGCGGGACGTGCCCTTGGCGCGCGGCAGTTCGAGGTCCCCGGGGAGGCCCAGCCGCTCTTTCACGACCTGCAGATCCTCGTTGAGGCGCTCGTAGCGCACGACGTGGTCTACCGCTAGGTGGTCGTTGATCGTGTACACCGGCCAGTTGGACACCAGCTTGAGCGGGGCCTCGTTCAGGTACGTGGCGATGCTAGGTCGAGGCTCTGAGGTCCGCCAGTAGTACTGGCTGATCGCCCGGTCATACGGGTCCCGCTCGATGGTGAACTTGAAATAGCTGTTCCACACGGCCTCGGACACGCGATCTCGGATAAACTCGGCCGGGGCGTGGTTGTAGAACTCGCGCCGCCGCCGCTGCCGGATCGTCCGCGCCCACTCGATTTTGCGGTAGTACTTCGTCTCCACCCCGTAGTTGACGGGGCCCTGAAAGCCGAGTTCGCGTCGCGTCTTTTCATCCTTCTCCGAGATCGGCGTCACGATGTCGTTCGCATCGCA
>JBCCRG010000460.1:0-2902 GCA_039208155.1 Bacteroidota bacterium
CTCGCCCACGCGCCGGGCAATCGTGCCGGAGATGCCCGTGTCGATCTCGTCGAAGACCATGATCGGGAGGCGGTCGCTCTTGGCGAGGATGGTCTTGAGCGCAAGCATCACGCGGCTGACCTCGCCGCCGGAGGCGACCTTCACGAGCGGCTTCGGGTCCTCGCCAGGGTTAGCCGAGATGTAGAACTCGACCACGTCCGCGCCGTCGGGGAAGGCGCGCAAGCGCTCTGCACCGCCGGGGAGCACGATCCAGCCATCAGCATCGGGCTGCTGGCCGAGGCGCACCTCGAAGCGCGCGTGCGGCATCCCGAGCGTGGCGAGCTCGACCTGGATCATCTCCTGCGTCCGCTCGGCGACCTCGTGGCGCTTGATCGTGAGCCGCTGCGCCGCGCGCCCGAGCGACTCCCGCGCGTCGTTGATCTTGCTATCGAGTCGCGTGAGCGCGCCTGCGAAGTCGCTTGCGAGCGCGAACGTCTCGCCGATCTCGGCGCGGTGCTCCAGCACCGACTCGATGGTGCCGCCGTACTTCCGCTTGAGGTAGTCGAGTTCGCCGAGGCGCTCGCGGATTTCGTCCAGCCGCTCGGGGTTGAACTCGATGCGCGCGTTGTAGTCCTGAAGAAACTGCGTGGCCTCGCCGACGGTGATCTCGGCGCTGCGCACCTCCGCAAGCGTGTCGTCAAACCCGGCATCGATACGCGCGAGGTCCTGGAGTTCGTTGCGCGCGACGACGAGTTGGTCGTAGACGCTGTTCTCACTCTCAAACAGCAGCGTGTAGAGCTGCGACGTCGCCTCGTAGAGCCGCTCGGCGTTTTCGAGGACGCGACGCTCGGCTTCGAGGTCCTCCTGCTCGCCGAGCTGCGGCGCGGCGCGGTCGATCTCCTCGATCTGGAAGGCGAAGAGCTCCTTCTGCTGCGCCAGCGCCGCTTCGCGCTTGCGGAGGCTGTCGCGCTCGCGGGTGAGGTGCTGCACCTCAGCGTAGTGCTTTCGGTAGGTCTCCACGAGCCCGCCGAGCCCGCCGAAGTCGTCGAGCAGCGCGCCGTGCGTCTCCGCATCCAGCAGCGACTGGTGCTCGTGCTGCCCATGCAGGTCGATCAGGTTGGCCGCGACGTTCTTCAGCACGCCGAGCGTGGCGGGCGTGTCGTTGACGAAGGCGCGGCTGTGGCTCGCCGTCACCTCGCGGCGCACAATCAGCATCCCACCGTCCATCGCCTCGATCTCGTGCTGGTCGAGCAGCGCCGTCATGCGCGCCGAGCCCGCGTCGTCGAAGACGCCCTCGATGATGGCCTTCTTTGCGCCCGTCCGGATCGCTTCCAGCGACGCCCGCTCGCCGAGGATGAGCTTGAGCGCGCCGAGCAGGATCGACTTGCCCGCGCCCGTCTCGCCCGTGATGATGTTCAGCCCGCTGTCGAACTCGACTTCGAGCCGGTCGATGATCGCATAGTCGCGGACGCGCAGCGTGCGAAGCATGTCGAGGAAGTGTGAGGTGAGAAGTGGGAAGTTAGAAGTGGGCGCTGTGCTGATGCTCTGTACGGCACAGAAATATCGAGCAAGGCTAAAACAGCTCTCCCCCTAGACAGGGGGAGATGGAGGGGGTAGACCTACCGAGCACAGAATTACATCGCCCCGCTACGGTCGACCACCCCCGGCCCCTCCTGTCCAGGAGGGGAGCTTCCTACTTCCTACTTCTAACTTTGCCCAAGCAGCTGCCAGCCCTGGTTCTGGATTTTGGGCAGGGCGTGCTTGTACTTCATCGTGTGCTGCTGGCCGGTCGAGGGGTCGAGCACGAGGACGTGGTCGTTCCGGCCGGGCTCGCGCTCAACGACGACGGGCGCGTTGTCGGTCACGGACGGGTCACGCTCCGCGGCTCCGTTGCTGCTCGAACGCGCGCCCTTGATGCGGTAGTCGGCCTCGGCGGAGTCGTGACGGGTGCGGGCGCGGTTGCGGTCGAGGCGGGCGCGGGGGCCCTGCTGTGGGCGGGCACCCTGCTGCTGCACGAGCGGCCCGGCCTTGAAGACGAGCCCGAGCACCTCCTCGTTGATCTCGCCGATGAGCTCCTCGAAGAGACGGTATGCCTCCATCTTGTACTCCACCAGCGGGTCTTTCTGTCCGTAGGCGCGCAGGCCGACGCCCTCCTTCACCTCGTCGAGGTCGCGGAGGTGATCGACCCACTTGCTGTCGATAACCGAGAGCACGGAGGCGCGTTCGAGGCCGTCGTTGATCTCCTGGCCGTTCGACTCCAGCACGTCCTCCACCTTGACCGTCGCGCGGAGAACGCGGCGGCCGTCGGAGAAATCGACGTAGAGCTTCTGCGTCGGCGCGATCGGGTTGCCGTCCTTGCCGGACACCATATTCTGCGCGCTCTGGAAGAACGGCTCGGCGAGCACGCGGCGCTTGCGCTGGTAGTGCTGCCACGCGTCCTCCGTGGCGCGCTCGATGAGGCCGTCCTCGCCGAGCGTGAAGGCGAGTTCGCGGTCCACCTGCAGGTCGAAGGCAAGGTGACGCAGGAGCGCCTCGCGGATCTCGTCGAGGTCGCCCTCGCTGAAGTGCTGGGTTACGAGGCGCTCGATGAACGTGCGGAGCATGTCCTGGAGGTCGCCCGAGAGGCGCGCGCCGCGGAGCGCGTTCTGGCGGCGGTCGTAGATCACCGAGCGCTGCGCATTGAGCACATCGTCGTAATCCAGCTGCCGCTTGCGGATGGCGAAGTTGTTCTGCTCCACCTTCTTCTGGGCGCGCTCGACGGCCTTGGTGATCCACGGGTGCGTGATCACCTCGTCCTCCTTCATGCCCATCTTGTCCATGATGCGCGCCGTCCGGTCCTCGCCGAAGATGCGCATGAGGTCGTCTTCGAGCGAGATGTAGAACTGGCTCTCGCCCGGGTCGCCCTGACGGCCCGCACGGCCGC
>JBCCRG010000461.1:0-2888 GCA_039208155.1 Bacteroidota bacterium
CATCGTGGCGCGGCTGAACGGGCGCCCCGCTGGGCGGCTGATCGACCCCGACTACGACCTCACGCAGGGCCGCCGGTCGCTGCTCGGGTTCACGCCGTGGGTTCTGACGATGGACTCGGCTCCGGCGCAGCACACCGAGCCGCTCGCCGTGGACCGCTGGGACGCGCCGCCGATGCACACGACGGCAGAGTGAGCGGCCTGCTCAGGCACGCTCGATGGTGACGGCGGTGCCGTCCTCCAGGTCGAGGAGGATCGTGCGCTGGTCGTCGGAGAGGCGGTAGGTCAGGATGTCGTCGGGGAAGACCTCCTTCGGCGTGTCCATGTAGAACAGCGCATCGGCGACGACCTGCCAGTCCTCGGGCGTGAGCGCCACGAGCGCCGCGCCGTCCTCCTCGACGTAGGGCGCGTAGTTGATGACCTTGTTGAGGTGGTTGATCGCCTGCTTGACGTGAAGGCCAGGATCCATGGGCTTGGGTGTGGACGTGTGGACGTGTGGACGTGTGGACGTGAAGATGGTGATGCCGTACGGCGTCGCTCAATCTGCGTTCTGGCGGTCCGAGGAAAAGACGTGGAAAACTCGGCGTGAGTTCGGCGCAGGCTCCACGTAAGTTTTTGACTCGCCTGGTACGTGGGCCTCGTCAGTCCGTCTGCTATCCAGTCGACCACCCCCAGCCCCTCCCCCGCTTTCGCGAGGGCAAGCTCTGTCCAGGAGGGGAGCTTTTTGTTGAACGCCCCCGCGTTATGCAACTCGACGCCCCTTCCCGCCTCAGCGCTGTGTACGACCACGCCGACGAGGCCTACCTCGACCTCGTCCGGCACGTCCTCGCGACGGGCGTGCGCAAGACCAACCGCACGGGCACGGACACGCTCTCCAGCTTCGCGGCCTTCTACAGCGTGAACCTCCAGGCAGGCTACCCGCTCCTGACGACGAAGAAGGTCTACTTCAACTCGATGTGGCGCGAGGTGCTGTGGTACCTCTCCGGTGCCGACCACATCCGCGAGCTGCGCCAGCACACGAAGATCTGGGACGCCTGGGCCGACACCGACGGCAACCTGGAGACGGCCTACGGGCGCTTCTGGCGTCGCTTCCCAATCCCTGTGGAAGGTGCGTGGCTCGGCAGCGAAGTCTTCGCCGGCCCCGACCATCCCAACGTGCGCGCCGAGGCCGACGGCTCGCTGTCGTTCGACCAGATCGGCTACGTGCGCGACGAGCTCCGCCGCAACCCGATGAGCCGCCGCCTGGTGGTGAACGCGTGGCACCCGGCCAACGCGGCCGTGAGCAAGCTGCCGCCGTGCCACTACACGTTCTGCTTCAACGTGGAGCCGAAGAGCCAAGGGCCGGACCTGCTGCATTGCCACCTCACGCAGCGCTCCGCCGACATCGCCGTAGGTGTGCCGTTCAACCTCGCCTGCTACGCGCTCCTCACGCAGGCGCTCGCGCAGGAGGTCGGGATGGCTCCGGGCCGCTTCGCGCACACGCTCATCGACGCGCACATCTACGTGGACCACCTCGACGGGCTCAACGAGCAACTCACCCGCGCGCCGCGCCCGATGCCGTCGCTGGAGATCGCCGGGAAGGCACTGGACGACCTGACGTTTGAGGACGCGACGATCTCGGGCTACGACCCGCACCCGGCGATCCGCTTCCCGGTAGCGGTCTAGCCGTGGGGGCCGCTGCTTCCCGATGGCGCACGCGGACGTGCCAGGTGCTCGCCGTGCTGTTCGTCGGCGCGGGTGCGATGCACTTTGTTGCGCCGGAGGCATACCTCCCACTCATGCCGCCGTACCTCCCCGCTCCGCTCGCGCTCGTCTACCTCAGCGGCATCGCGGAGATCGCTGGTGGGGCCGGACTCCTGATGGTGAGAACGCGGCGCTGGGCGGGCCTCGGGCTCATCGCCATGCTCGGCGTGTTCTTGCTCGTCCATGTCCACATGGCGCTCAGTCCGGCCGCCTATGCCGACTTCGCTCCGGCGTGGGCGCTGTGGGTCCGTATCCCGCTGCAGTTCGCGTTCATGGCGCTGATCTGGTGGGCGACGCAGCCTCGCGCGAACGCACCACGCTAGCTGTCGAATCCACGCGCGCCGCACGGTAGGGCTGAGGCCGCCCGCGTATCTTTTCCGCTGCAAAACACCCCCACCTCCCACCTGCACTGCCATGACGCCTGTCCTCGCTCAAGCCGCGCCCGGCTTCGACCCGAGCTTCCTCATCATGATGGGGTTGATCTTCGTGGTCTTCTACTTCTTCATCATCCGCCCGCAGCGCAACCGCGAGAAGCAGCACGCCTCGATGATCGACGCGCTCAAGAAGGGCGACCGCGTCACCACCATCGGCGGCATCCACGGCAAAGTCCACAGCCTCGACGACGGCACCGTGCTCGTGGAGGTCGACGGCAACACGACCAAGCTCCGCTTCGAGAAGAAGGCCATTGCCAGCGTGCAAAGCTAGCGACCTGGTTCGCAACCGGTCTACGAGATCAGCCTCGTAGCGAACAGGATCCCGCCAGCTGTCGCGATAAGCGCGAGGAGCACTTCAACAGCGAACATTCCCCAGTTCATTTCTCTGACGAGCAGAGCGTTTTGGGGATGCCGGGGGTCGTAGTAGACCTGCAACGGGGCTTGGTTGGCCAGCCGACTGCGCACATCCTCGTGGATGGACCGGTTCGAGGTCATCCACCCGTCTACGATGTGGATACGCTCGCAGACATATTCCTGGCCGTCGACCTCATAGGCGTACGACACTTCATTGCCCCACGTCGTCGTTATTCCTGAGGAGGAAAAAAAGGATCGGCGCTTCGTTAGCTCATTCTGAATGAGTCTACCCTTGACCGTTGTGTACCTACTGACAGCCGTCCTTGTGAGGAGGTAGCCTGCGATTCGATAGCAATGATA
>JBCCRG010000462.1:0-2859 GCA_039208155.1 Bacteroidota bacterium
AATATTTATCATAATTATTAATTATATTTCTTTCATATATAATTAGAAATTTGCCTAAATTTATCCTCTTCTGAGTAATTCATATATTTAGCCTATAAACAGCAATGGCTCGTCAAATTCAACAGGCTGTGCATCATCGACTAGTATTTTCCTTATAACTCCATCAATCTCTGCCTCTATCTCGTTCATAAGTTTCATTGCCTCAATTAGCATTAGTGTATCTCCTTTCAATACCTTGCTCCCTACATCTACAAACTTTTTTTCATCCCAGGAGGGCGAAAGATACACGACTCCTACTATTGGAGCCCGAATCAGTGTATATTTATCGTCCTCAAAAATCTCCTCACTTATAAGGTTCATATTAAGGTTTTGACCAGGTACTTGAAAATACGGCTTCGCTTTAAGCAATTGCTCTACGAGTCTTGAAAAGTTATTTTTCATAGACTCGTCAGTCCTAAAGTCCGCATAGGCTCGCCCTGCAATAGATCTAGGAATTTTGTCTCCTGCAAAAAGGACTGGCATTATTCTAATCTTTCCGTCGATCTTCTCTAGCTCTTTAGTATACAATATCTCCCAGTTCACCCACTCAGATCTAACTGAATTAGGGGTGATGATTACTACTACAAAGTCGCTACTATTGATTGCCCCTTGAAGCCGACCACCTATGTCATCGCCGATGTTCATATGATGCTCATACATCCATATATCAAATCCATACCTCGCGAGTGCCTTATTGAGCACTCTCGCAAAGACTTTGTCGAAATGGCTATAGCTTATAAGAAGCCTCATTTTCAATAGTAACAGCTACCCTGTACTCTGCATAGCGGCGGCGATGCCGTTGAGCGAGACGTGCAGCGCGCTGCGTAGGGCGGCTCGGTCGGCAGGCTCGGCGTCGGGGTCGTCGTACCACCGGCGCATCAGCTCCATCTGGACGAGGTTGAGCACGTCTGTGTACGGGTTGCGCAGCGCGATCGAGCGGCGGATGACGCGGCTGTGGTCCAGCAGGCGGTCGTGCTCGGAGATCTGGAGCACGGCGGTCTTGGTGCGCTCGAACTCGGCTTCGAGGCGGGCGTGGACGCCGTCGCCGGTGAGCGTGGCGGCGCCGTGGGCGCGGCGGGCGTAGCGCGCAGCCATGTCGAGGCGGGCGCGAGCCAGTTCGCGCTGCGCGTTATCGATCACGGCACGGAAGAAGGGCCAGGTGGCGTACATCTTCCGCAGGTCGTCCAGCCGGTCCTCGTCTTGGATGGCATCCGCGAGGGCGGTGCCGACGCCGTACCACCCCGGCACGAGGTAGCGCGGCTGCGTCCAGGCGAAGTTCCACGGGATCGCGCGGAGGTCGTCGAAGGCCACCTCGTCGGCGGACTTGCGCGAGATGGGGCGGCTGGCGAGCGGGAGGTCCGAGATGAACGGGACCGGCGTCGTCTTGACGTACCACGGCCACGTCTCGGGCGCGTCGATGAGGGCGCGGTAGGCGGCCATCGAGCGGTCGCCGAGGGTCTGCATGAAGACACGCGTGGCGTCCTTCGTCGGCCCGGCGAGGGCGTGGTCGGGCGTCGGTTGCGCGAGCGCGGTGAGCTGCGCGTGGACGATCTGCTCCAGGTGGCGCCGCGCGATGTCCGGGAGGGCGTAGCGGAACGAGATCACCTCGCCCTGCTCGGTGAAGCGGATGCGGCCGTTGTGCGACTCCGGCGGCATGGCGAGGATGGCCTGGTTGGCTCGCCCGCCGCCGCGCCCGACGGTGCCGCCGCGCCCGTGGAAGAGCCGCAGGTCGACGCCGTGGCGGTTGCAGACGCGCGCTATCGCGCCCTGCGCCTTGTGGAGCGCCCAGTTGGCCATCCAGTAGCCGCCATCCTTGTTGGAGTCAGAGTAGCCGAGCATGACCTCTTGGAACGGCTGCCCGTGCCCACCCGGCGTGGCGTCCCCACGCGCCTGGATGTGCTTCTGGTAGACGGGATGCTGGTAGAGCGCGTCGAGGCGGTCCTCGGCGGCGTCGAGGTCGGCGATAGTCTCGAAGAGCGGGACCGCGTCGATGGGGCTTTCGACGGTGCCGTTCTCACAGAGCCGCCAGAGACCCGTTTCCTTAGCGAGGAGCAGTACTTCGAGCACATCGCTCACGTCGCTCGTCATCGAGACGATGTAGCTGCCGATGCTCGCCGGCTCCCGCTCGATGGCGCGGCGCATCACCTCGAAGACGTCGAGGAGCCGCTGCGTGTCTTCCGGGAGCGGCGCGGCGCGCGGGACGAGCGGGCGCGGGTTTTCGAGTTCGGCGGTGAGGACCTCCACCTTCGCGTCCTCGTCGAGCGCGGCGTAGTCGTCCGTCACGCCGCCCATGCGCAGCAAATCCGTGACGGCGGCCTCGTGGACGCGGCTGTGCTGGCGTACGTCGACGGTCATGAGGTGGAAGCCGAACGTCCGCGCTTGGATGAGCACCTCGGCGAGGAGCCCGCGCTCGGCCAACCGGCGCAGCCCGCCCGCGATGAGCGCATCGCGCAGCGTCTCCAGGTCCTCAATGAAGGCGGCCGATGAGTAGGGTGGCGCGTCGTTGCTCCCGGGATCGAACGCCCGGAGCGCGTCCACCTTCTGCATCATGTAGAAGAGCTTGAGGCGGAACGGCTCGTGCTGATACTGCCGCCGCCGTCGCTCGGGCAGCGGGATCGTGCGCGCGTCGGCCTCGATGCTCTCGTAGAGCGCCGTCGGGACGTCGACGGACTCCTCGGAGACTGAGAGCTGCAGACGCAGTTCGTTGAGGGCGGTGCCGTAGAGGCGCAGCGCCTCGTTGCGAAGCTCGCGCAGCGTCCAGGCCGTCACCTCGGGCGTGACGCGCGGGTTGCCGTCGCGGTCGCCGCCGATCCACGAGCG
>JBCCRG010000463.1:0-2859 GCA_039208155.1 Bacteroidota bacterium
CCGTTCGAAGGGAGTCAGCAACCACAACCACGCCTTCCGAGGGCACCCCATCCCTCGGTGACATTCGTGAGCAGGAAGAAAACGTCGAGACATCGACCTGCAGAATCAAGCGTGAACTTATGGGCAGATTGTACCGCAAATCTACCTTGCGAGCGGTACCACGCCCGTCGCTGCGCTGGGTTTCCAGAAATCGGCAAGGCCACACCGATTTTCGCGAGCACGCGCCCCGTGATGTGGACGCGCTACGCCGCCCTGGCCGTGTGCCCAAGGCTCCCCATGTAGCTCTCTCACGGCTCGGGGGCGTACCATCGCGCCCCTCTTCGTATCGTGCGTCTCTGCCCACGCCCGCCTGCCCGTCCTGCCATGCCGATGTCCGACTTCCGCGAGGTCTCGCGGACCGACCGCTACGACCTCCGCGCGGTCTACGAGACGAGCGGCTTCCTCACCTCCCTCGACCTCGACTTCGTCCTCAACAACCTCCTCCTCGTGGCGATGAGCAAGCTGCTCACCACGCGCGGGGCGCTGCTCTTGGACGAGCACCGGACCGACCACACCGAGGACGACTACCGCGTGGCAGCGGCCAAGGGCATGGCGCGGGATGTAGGCGGGCTGGCCGTCGGACAGGTGCTGCACATGGAGGTGCCCGCAGGCGCGGCCTGGACCGGCGACGCGATCCCCGAGCCGCTTCGTGAGGCAGGGCTGCACCTCGCGCTGCCGCTGCGCTACAAAGACGACGTGATCGGGCTACTCGGCCTCGGGAAGCGTGCGCGCGGCGGCGACTACGAGGCGGGCGAGGTCGCGTTCGTCCGCTCGCTGGTCAACATGGCCGCGCCAGCCGTCCACAATGCGCGGGTGGCCGAAGAGTTGGAGACAGCCAACCAGAACCTCGCCGCGCGGGTGCAGGAGCTCAACACGCTCTTCGACCTCTCGCAGCGCTTCGGACGCACGCTCGACCGCGACGAGGCCGTCAAGCTGGTGTCGTTCTCCCTGCTCGGTCAGTTGCTGGCGAATCGGCACCTCATCCTCGTGCGGAGCGAGGCCGGGCAGCTCACGCGCGCCATCGAGCGGGGCGGCACGACCGACCTGCCCGCCGAGTTGCTCGCGCGCCTCTCAACGCTGTCGGCCCCGGTCTTCCTCAACGAACACTGCGCCGAGGACTGGACCGCCTTGCGCGAGGCCGGCTTCAGCGTCCTCGTCCCCATCGGCGGGCGCGACGTCACGCGCGGCGTCTTTGCGCTCGCCCGCGCTACCGGCCAGCCCTACACCGACCGCGAGGTCGAGTTCGTGACTTCGCTCGGTACGCTCGCGTTCACGTCGCTGGAGAACGCCGAGCTCGTGGAGGCCCGTGTGGAGAAAGAGCGGCTGGAGGAGGAGATGCGCCTCGCGCGGACGATCCAGGAGCGCCTCCTCCCCACGACGCCGCCCCCGACCGACGACCTCGACATCGCCACGCTCGCGCTCCCGAGCCGCCACGTCGCGGGCGACTACTTCGATCTCATCCCGCTCGACGACGGCACGCTCCTCGTCGCCATCGCGGACGTGTCGGGGAAGGGCATGCCCGCCTCGCTGCTGATGGCCAACCTCCAGGCGTGTCTGCAGGTGCTGCGCGGCTCCGGCCTCGACCTCGCCGCCGCGACCGCGCGCATCAATCGCGTCGTCCACGGCAATACGGGCGCGGCCTCGTTCATAACGTTCTTCTGGGGCATCTACGACCCCGCGACGGGCCGCTTCGACTACGTCAACGCGGGCCACAACCCGCCGATGCTCCTCCGCGCCGACGGCTCGCTAGAGTTGCTGGAGGAGGGCGGCCTCATCCTCGGCGTCCTGGCCGACTTCACCTACACCGAGGGCACCGCGACGCTGGCTCCCGGCGACGTGCTCGCGCTCTTCACTGATGGCGTCACCGAGGCACACGGCCTTGACGCTGCGGGCGCCCATACCGAGTTCGAAGACTACGGCGAGGCCCGCCTCGAAGCTGTCCTCCGCGCCCACCAGTCGGCGTCTGCCGGGGCCATCCTCGCCGCACTCCACGCCGACGTGCGCACCTACACCGACGACGCCCCGCTCTCGGACGACCTCACTGCGCTCGTGCTCAAGCGTGGGTAGTCGCCGGTCCTTTGTCCCTCGTCCTTGGCCTTGATGGAGACATTCGAGATCATCCCCCATGTGGGCATCGGCCCGCTACGCCTCGGCATGAAGCCCGCGGAAGCTCGGACAGCGATGGCTCCCCACGGGGGTGTACAGGCCAGTCACGGCACGCTCGACTATTTCCCCTCCGACAACGCACTCCAGGTCGAGTACACCGACGGACGGGCAAGCTTCATCGGGGCCGCGGGGTCCCGAGACGTGCGCTTCGACTTCCGGGGCGTCAATCCCTTTGACACACCTGCGCAGGCGCTCTTTAGGCACATAGCGTCGTTCGAGGAAGGCGCGCATCGCTTCAACCGGAGCGAGTACCTCTTTCCCGGCCAGATTGTGACGCTCTGGGAAGCTGACCGCCAGTACGACCACGCTGGAGGCCAGCGCCGTCCCGTGTACGCGCAGATCGGTATCGGCTCGGCGGTCTACCTGGCTGCGGCGCAGAAGTAGGACGGCTGAGCACCACGAGGGCGGCGCGCATGTAGTCCGTGACCGGTAGATTGCTTTACCAAGTCACTGCTGCACCGCAACACGGCCCCACTTCTCATGACCACGCTCCTCTGCCTCGCCAGCTACGAAAAAGGCTTCGACTTCATGCGCGAGGCGCACGCGCAGGGCGCGCACGTCGTGCTGCTCACCGTCGAGAAGCTGCGCGACCGGCCGTGGCCGCACGACGCCATCGCGGAGACGTTCTACCTCCCCGACTTCGACACGGAGCGC
>JBCCRG010000464.1:0-2842 GCA_039208155.1 Bacteroidota bacterium
ACGGAACGCCGTCGTGGCATCGCCGCGCACGAGTGGGACCGTGAACACGTCGAAGAACGCGCTGTCGGCGAAGGTGAGCGCGTCCGCCTTCACGCCCTCGCTGCCGGGGCGCCGTACGAGGCCCCCGTCCTCGTCAAGCACCGTCACCGCCTCGGCCGTCGGGACCCCGGAGCGCAGGGCTTCCACCACATCCCCGTCCATTGAGGTCATGTTGATGGTCATGTCGCCAAGCTGCCGCGCCTGCGCAAGTTGGACGATGCGCTCGGCGTGCTCGTGGTGGCGGTCGAAGGCGTGCTCGTCCTGGACGTAGAGCAGCGCGAGCAGGCAGCAGAGGAGCCCCACGGCGAGGCCGCCGATATGGAGCGCGGTCGTTCCGGGTCGGCGACGCAGGCGGCGTAGCGCCACGAGGAGGTGGTTTCTGGTCATTGGTTTTTGGTCCTTGGTCCTCTGCGAGCTTCAGGCGCTCTACGTGATGCGCTCAACTCCGACAAAGGACGAATGACAAAGAACAAGGGACACCGCGTCAGCGGCCTATTCGGAACGGAGCGAATCGACGGGGTTGGCTGTCGCGGCGCGGAACGCATGTGAGCCGACGGTCACGACGGCGAGGCTGAGGGCCAGGCCGAGCGCCACCAGGAAGGGCGTCGCGCCGATCTCGGTGCGGTAGGGGAAGGCGTCGAGCCAGCGTTGCATGGCGAGATAGCCCACGGGCGCGGCCACGACGAATGCCGCCGCGACGAGCACGAGGACATCGCGCAGGACGAGGCCCACGAGGCCCGACACGCTTGCGCCGAGCACGCGGCGGACGCCGAGTTCCTTCGTCCGCTGCCGCGTGGTGAAGGCGGCCAGCCCGAAGAGCCCCAGCATCGCGACGAGCAGCGCGAGCGCAGTGAAGAGCGTGAACGTCTCCCGCATGCGCACCTCGGCGCCGTAGAGTGCGTCGAAGTCGGCGTCGAGGAAGGAGGCGCGGAAGGGCGCATCGCCCGCAAACGAGGCCCAGGCCGTTTCCAGGCCCGCCATCGTCGAAGTCAGGTCGCTGGGTGCGACGCGGACGAGCGCGTGCGCCGCCCAGCCCGGCGCGAGGCGCAGCAGCAGCGGGTCGACGGTCCGGTGCAGCGACTGGAAGTGGAAGTCTTCGATCACGCCCACGACCTGCACGGCCTCCGGCGGTGCGTCGTCCTCGGTGTACCACAGCACCTCGCTCCCGACGAGGCCCGCGATGTCGCCGGCGCCGAGCACCCGCGCGGCCTCGGCGTTGAGCAGCACCGCCTGCGCCGAGTCGGCCCGGAAGCCGCGCTGGAACGTCCGGCCCTCGGCGACCTCGATGCCGAGCGTCTCCGCAAAGTCGAAGCCGACGTAGACCTCCGCAACATCGAGGGCCGCGTCGGTTCCTGGGCGCTGAACGGGATTCTGGTTAAACGACCCGCCCGGCACATTCGAGGTGCCCGTCACGGCGACCACGCCAGGCTGTTGCTCGAAGACGGTCGCGAGCGCGTCGAAGTCGCTCCGCAGCCCCGCGGGGATGCCCACGACGACGACCTGCTCGGTGTCGAAGCCGAGGTCGCGGTCGCGCAGGAAGTTGAGCTGGTCGGACACGACGACGGTGCCGATGAGCAGCGCCATCGCAAGCCCGAACTGCAGGCCGACGAGCGCGCGGCGGAGGCGCGCTGGTTGCCGCCCGTCCTTACCGCCCTGCTTGAGGACACGCACGGGGTCGAAGGCGGTGAGGTAGAGCGCCGGATACGCCCCCGCCAGCAGCCCCACCACGACGGTGAGGCCGAGCACGCCTGCGAGCAGCACGCCCAACTCCGCCCAGCCGAGCCCGATGCCGACGAAGCCTTCGAGATAGGGCCGCGCCGTCGCCACTAGGATGAGCGCGCCGCCGAAGCCGAGCAGGCTCAGCAGCACCGACTCGCCGAGGTACTGCCGGACGAGTTGCCGCCGGTGCGCGCCGAGCGCCTTCCTGACGCCGACTTCGCGCGCACGCTGGAGGGCCTGCGCCGTCGAGAGGTTCACGAAGTTGACGCCTGCGAGCAGCAGCAGGAACACCGCGACCGTGGCGAAGAGCGCCACCTGCCCAGGGCTGCCGCCAGGCTGTAGCTCCCAGCGGAGGTCCGAGCGCAGGTGGATGTCGGTGAGCGGCTGCAGCCGGAACCCCATCCGCCTGGCCTCCATCGCGGCCCACGTTGTCTCGGTGTAGTCGATGTAGGTCCGGCTCCACGCGCCGAGCTGTGCTTCGAGCGCCTGCGCGTTCGCGTCGTCTGCGAGCGTGACGTAGTTGTAGTGCCCGAAGTCAGCCCACGTGTAGTAGGCGCCGTCCTCGAATGGCTTGAGCGAGACGTAGGAGAGCAGGAACTGGAAGTCGAAGTGCGTCGCCTCGGGCACGTCAGCCACGACGCCGGTCACCACCAGGTCGACGTCGTCGCTGAACGTCACCGTGATCGTCTCGCCGACGGGGTCCGCGTCGCCGAAGTAGCGGCGGGCGACCGTCTCGGTGAGGACGACCCCGCCTGGGATGCGCAGGGCTGCGTGCGCGTCCCCGTGCAGGAACGGCAGGTTGAACACCTCGAAAAAGGTCGAGTCGGCGGAGAAGAAGCCGCCTTCCTCTAGCCTCACATCGCCGCGATGTACCTCGAACGTGGGCCGCGAGAGCCCCGGCCCCCAGATCGGCGAGAGCGTGGTTGCGGTCGTCACTTCCGGGAACTCCTCCGCGAGCGCGAGCGCCATCGGGTGCGGCGTGCGCGTCTGCGGGTTGTCCGAGTGCCACGCGATGCGGTAGGTCTGCTCCGCGTTCGCGAAGTGGCGGTCGTAGCTGAGTTCGTGCTGCACAAAGCGCCCGATC
>JBCCRG010000465.1:0-2836 GCA_039208155.1 Bacteroidota bacterium
AATAGGCGTCCAACTGCCGTCGTAGGCGAACGCTGCGACGCGGTCCGGGGCCGTGCCGAGTAGCCGCGGCACGTCGGCGCCGGTGAGCACGACCTCGCGGAACGAGCCCGCAGCGTCGCTCGCGTTCTGCGCCATTGCGGTCGGTCCAAGCAGCGCCAGCACGAGTCCAAGGGCGGGTGCAAGCGCCCCGTGGCACCAGGCGAGCCAGGGGGACAGGGAAGACGGGTGGTCCCAGACAGGGCGGGTGGACACCATCGGGCACGGAGAGCAACAGGGAGGGACGGCGCAAATCTACAGCCTACGTCAAGGGCAGGCCTCGAACAGATCCCTGCACCGCCCGGAAGGGTCGTTCCGGGGTCGCCTCAGGCTGTATTGCAGGCGTTCATCGTCACGGCAGGATTCCGAAACGACGGAGCGTCCTTGCGCGGGCTCCTCCTGTCGGCGTAACATGAAAGCGCTTTCAGCCTCTCTCCCTCAACCAACCTGTGCGTCCATGCGCCTTGCCACCACAACCCTCGCGGCTGCGCTCTGCGCGCTCCTCTTCGCCGCCCCTACTCTCGCCCAGCCCATCGTCGACGGGGTCGGCGACGACGCCGAATACGAGTTCCTCGGGGCCTTCACCCAAGCTGCCGACCGCGGCTTCGGCGATTGGGGCCTGATCGAACTCAAAGCCTTCGCCGACGCCACTGACCTCTACATCTACGTCGGCGGCACCACCGAGAGCAACTTCAACAGCCTCTACATCTGGCTCGACATCGACAGCCAGACGACCGGCACGCCGTCCGGCACGGCGCTCACTCCTACCTCAGGGGGGTTCGATGGGGCTAACCCCACGCTTGAACTGCCGACAACGGAGTGGGGCATCCGCCTCACCCACGGCGGGGACCCGGACACCGGCTTCATCAACGTCGTCTCCTACGCAGGTACCAGCGCCGCCGATGTGTTCCTCGGCTCGCTCGCGGTGGACGGAACGGCCTCCTCGCCGGACATGGGCAATGCCTTCGAGGGGGCGTCCTACGCCTACAGCCACGTGACGACTGGCGTCTCGAACAACCCGGGCAACCTCGGCTTCGAGATCAAGCTCGAACTGGCCGACCTAGGCATCTCGGGCAACACAGTGCGAGCGAGCGCGGCGGAGCTCTTCCAGCTCTTCACGGCCTACGCCAACGATGTCGGCAGCTTCTTCTCCACGGACGTGATTCCCGAGGTGCCCGGCATCGGTGCCATCGGTAACCTCGGTGGCGCGCCCGACTTCACGATGCTGGCCGGAACGCAGGCCACCACGTCGAGCGCCCTGCCGGTCGAGCTGACCGCGTTCGAGGCGCAGCGCGACGGCGACCGCGTCGTCCTCACCTGGGCGACCTCCTCCGAAACCAACAACGCGGGCTTCGACATCGAACTCCGCGCCGCGGCGGGCGACTTCCAGGCCGTCGGCTTCGTTGCGGGCCAGGGCACCACGACGGAGGCGCAGACCTACCGCTTCACCACGGACGCCCTTGACGCTGGGACCTACACGTTCCGCCTCCGCCAGGTCGACTTCGACGGCGCGTTCGAGTACAGCCCGGAGGTCGAGCTAGCCCTCGGCGTGGCAGGTACGCACACGCTCTCGGCGGCCTACCCGAACCCGTTCGCGGGCCAGGCGACGTTCTCCCTCGCCGTCGCGCAGGCGCAGGATGTGGAAGTGTCGATCTACGACGCGCTCGGCCGCCGCGTGGCGACGCTCTTCGACGGGGCGATGCAGGCCGACCAGGCCCGGGCCTTCACGCTCGACGCGGCAGACCTGCCGAGCGGTCTCTACGTCATCCGCGCCCAGGGCACGACGTTCTCCGAGGTGCGTCGCGTGACGGTCGCCCGCTAGCGCGCCGCTCCCTGGAGCCCGCTCCACCGTTTCACCCCTACGCGTCGCCGTTCGCCTGTCCCCCCGGCGAGCGGCGGCGTTTTTTATTTTGGATTGGACTTCTCCAGAGATCGTACCTCATCTCGATGAGTACCAACTTTTCTGATGCCCTTGTCTATTACGACGTGAAACATGATCGTGAGCACGTTTACGCAATAATCGGGTCGTTCAAGACCGCTGTCGAAGAGGTGCTCGAAAACGAGTTGGTCGTTCGAGGGCCGGCATGTGGCGGATACGAAAAGCGGTACGATGCTCTGTATCGGAAAACAGCAGGCAAGAAAAAGCAGCGCGACTGGGCGAGGGTCACGCAGCTTGATGTCTTCCATCCGATCCATACACAAACCCACAACCAGCAGTACATTGCATGGATCTGGGAGGCCGAGCCTCCCCCGCGAGAGGAAGTATGCCTCGCCTTCCTCGAATCCGCCTATTCCCCCGTTTCAAGTCGGATGTGCTCCCTCAATATTTCGATGGACAGGTCCTCTCGGCTGGGGGTGAGGATTAGCCTTCCCAACCGCGCTGTTGTAGAAGATGGGAGTGAGGGCTGTCGAGCTTTCCTGCACGTCGTTCAGGCCATGGTTCTTCTATTCCCACTACGCGCACTGGGCCTCGACGTGTGCTATTTGCTTCCTGCGTGGCACCTCCAGCACCGCCTTCCCCAGGTTGACGTATGCGTTCGCCTGGAAGGGACCTACACGAATTACCCAGACGGCTACTCACCTACAGTTCTAGGCTGGTGGCTTGAACTGTGGTAGGTCTATGCGTGCGCCGGGCTTGCCCTCGGTTGCGTTGAAGTAGGTGCGGTAGGTCGGGTAGGCAAGGTCGATGTCGTCGCGCGCGGCCAGGGCGTCGAGGAGGGCTTCCCAGATAGCCTGCTCGCTGCCGCGCACCCGCCGCGGCGCCTCGATGTAGCGCAGCGTCAGCTGCACGCCGAAGTCG
>JBCCRG010000466.1:0-2797 GCA_039208155.1 Bacteroidota bacterium
ACCCGTACGTCCTCCAACTCATCATGGACAGCCTCCGCTACTGGGTGACGGAGATGCACGTGGATGGCTTCCGCTTCGACCTCGCCTCGGCGCTGGCGCGTGAACTCTACGACGTGAACATGCTGGGGGGCTTCTTCAAGGTCATCCAGCAGGACCCGATCCTGAGCCAGGTCAAGCTCATCGCTGAGCCGTGGGACGTGGGGCCGGGCGGCTACCAGGTCGGCGGCTTCCCGTGGCAGTGGGCCGAGTGGAACGGTAAGTACCGCGACGCCACCCGCCAGTTTTGGAAGGGCGACAAGGGCCAGAACGGCGAGTTCGCGACGCGCTTCTCGGGCTCGTCGGACCTCTACGAGCGTTCCGGCCGTCGCCCCTTCGCGTCAGTCAACTTCGTCACGGCGCACGACGGCTTCACGATGGAAGACCTCGTCTCGTACACGCGCAAGCACAACGAGGCGAACATGGAGGGCAACCGCGACGGCCATGAGCCCAACCACTCCGCCAACTTCGGCGTCGAGGGGCCGACCGACGACCCGGAGATCCTCGCCAAGCGCGAGACGATGAAGCGCAGCCTCATGGCGACGCTCCTTCTCTCGCAGGGCATCCCGATGATCCTTGGCGGCGACGAACTCAGTCGTACGCAGCAGGGCAACAACAACGCCTACTGCCAGGACAATGAGATCAACTGGTACGACTGGGACCTCGACCCGCGCCGCGAGGCGTTCCTCGCGTTCACCCAGGAGGCGATTGCCTTCCGCAAGGCGCACCCCAACTTCCGCCGCCGCCACTTCCTCACCGGCCGCGCCGATGAAGACGGCATCCGCGACGCCTCGTGGTGGCACGCCGACGGCCGCGAGATGACCGGCGACGACTGGAACACCATCGGGCTCCCGGCCTTCGGGATGCTGCTGCGCGGCGACCGCATCCGCGGCATGGCCGACCAGGGCGGCAACATCGCGGACGCGACGTTCTTCATCGCCTTCAACTCCGGCGACGACGGCATGGACGTCGACTTCGTCCTCCCCGACGCGAGCGGCCTCGACTGCATCCGCTGGGAGGTGATGCATCCGTTCGAGGACGGCCTGGAGCACCCGACCTACGCGCCCGGCGCGACGTTCACGCTCGCCCCGCGCGTCCTCACCGTGCTCAGCGCCGTCGTGGCCCCGCCCGCGCCGCCGTCTGCGAAGGCACGCTCGTCGCGCCGTAATACGAACGGGCGCACCCGGAAGCGACGCTAGCCCACCGGCCCTGGCGTTGTGACACGTAGCCGGTAGACCCGGTCCGTCGCAGTCACAAAGAGGCTGTGCCCGTCCTCGCCGAACGCACAGTTGGAGACCTTGCGCCCGAAGTCCATCGTGCCGAGCGCGGTGCCGTCGGCGGCGAAGACATGGAGGCCGAGTGGCCCCGCCGACCACAGCCGCCCTGCCTCGTCGAAGGCAAAGCCGTCGGGCATCGCGTGGTCGATCTCTGGATCGAGGTAGGGCCCGGCATCGTGGAAGGGCGCGCCTGGGCCAAAGGTGCCGTCGTCCAGCACGGGAAAGGCCCACCAGCCCGGGCAGTGATCATCCGAACAGGCGACGAGGGCCGTCTGCCCGTCTGCCGTGAAGCCGACGCCGTTGGGCCGGTAGAGCGCCTGCGACGCGACGGTCAGCGATCCGTCCTCGGGGTCGATGCGATAGACGCCGGCGCGGTCGAGTTCACGCAGACTCGGGTCGTCGAGACCGTAGGGCGGATCGGTGAAGTACAACGCGCTGGTCGTCGGGTGCCGCGTGACATCGTTCGGGCTGTTGAGGCGCTTCGTCTGGCCGTCCTCCTCAGCGTGCGTGGCGAGGGGCAGCTTGAGCCAGCGGTCCTCGTCTAGGCGAAAGACGCCGCGCTCGCCGTGCGAGCAGAGGACCACGCGCCCCTCGGCATCGAGTGCGAGGCCGTTCGAGCCGTGCTCGATGCCGGGCGGCTCAGGACCGGCATGGCCGCTGGGACGCAGGAAGACGCGCTTCGTCCATCCCACGGCATCGCCCGCGTCCGCATGGTTCTCGGGTGTGATGAGCCACATCGTGTTGCCCTTCACGTCCGAGACGAGCAGTCCGCCGAGCCGCTCGACCCAAACCGGGCCCTCGACCCAGCGCAGACCGTCGGCGATGACTATAGGGGTAGTGTTGGGTTGTAAGAGGTCCGTCATGGAAAGCAGGCAAGGCGGCTCGGGAAAGGAATGGGCGCGTGCGTCATGCAGATACGCCGAGGCAAAACGAACGTGCCCATGTCCTGCACAGGTTTGACCTCGTGTCCTCGTCAGTACACCTGCGATCCGAGGCGCGACCGAAGACTGCGGGAAGTCGGTCGCCACGCCTTGACGCACCTAGCGAAGACCTCCACCTTCTCGGCGCTCAATTCCTGCCCTTCGACCCGCCTGCGCTATGCCCCGCGTCCTCATTACCGATAACCTCGCCCCGGTCTGTCACGACCTCCTCGCTCAGCACGGCGTCGATTTCGAGGTGCACCTCAAGAAGTCCGAGACTGAGTTGGCCGATCTCGTCTCCGAGTTCGACGGCTGGATCATTCGGAGTGGGACGACGATCACAGCCGATCTCATCGAACGGGCGACGAAGCTGAGCGTCATTGGGCGAGCAGGCGTAGGCGTGGACAACATCGACCTCGATGCGGCGACGCGGAAGGGCGTGCTCGTCGTCAACGCGCCCGATGGCAACACCATCTCGACGGCCGAGCACACGTGCGCGATGATGCAGGCGCTGGCGCGGCGCATCCCACACGCGCATGCATCGGTCACGGCCGGCGAATGGGC
>JBCCRG010000467.1:0-2774 GCA_039208155.1 Bacteroidota bacterium
CTCGACGTACGGCAACGCGAGACCGAAGAAGCCAAACAGCGGCGTCGCGACCCAGGGCAGCCACGGCAGCGCTACCGCGACGAGCACGAGCCGCCGCCACCCCGCGTGCTCGAACCGGGTCACGCCCGCGATCAGGGTGAGATAGCCAAACACGAGGGCCGTCGGGATGAGCGCTTCGACGGTAGCGATGCCCCAGGCTGCGGGGGAGGTCAGCCAGGCTTCTGCTTCGATGCTAAGACGTAGGAAGACCGCACCAAATCCGAGGAAACCCGCCAGGCCAAGACGAAGCCCGGGGTGATGGAGCACACGCATAGGTCCAGCGAACAGTTAGTAACGCGGCACGAGTGCAAACAACATACGCCCCGATGGCTAGACTTCCGTGTGAACGCTACCGCCTCACCGCTCAGCCGATCTGCTCCACGAACGCCGTCGCGTTGGCGACGCCGTCCTCGGCTCGCAGCCGCTCGCCGAGCCTGGCCGCAGCCTGCCGGATGCTGTTCGTGTTGACCGCCGCGCGAATGCGACCGGCCAGCGCCTCCGCCGTGAGATCGCGCTGCCGGAGTGGCTCGGGCCCCACCCCAAGCGCATGCACGCGGCGGCCCCAGAACGGCTGATCGACGAAGAACGGGCACACGACCGTGGGGCGCCCTGCGCGAAGTCCTGCAGCCGTCGTCCCCGCGCCACCGTGGTGCACGACGGCGGCCGTGCGCGGGAAGAGCCAGTCGTGCGGGGCCTGCCGGAGCGCGAAGCAGGTGACAGGGAGCGTGCCGAGAGACAGCCCGGCGGCGTCGAGGTCGAGGCCGCCCCAGCCGAGCGCAAGCACCGCGCGCACGCCTGCCAGCTCCACCGCGTCAACGACGGCCCGCGCCCGCTCAGCGCTGCGCTTCCCGGTCATGCTTCCAAAACCGATGTATACCGGCGGCGGCCCCGCATCGAGAAACGCGGCAAGGTCCGTCGGCGGCGTCCACCCGTCAGAGCGGTGCAGGTGCCAGAACCCCGTCGTGGCGACGTACGGCGGCCAGGTCGCGGGGACGACGAGCGGGCTGAACGCCTGGAGGGTCGGGATCGGCTGACCGTCAGGCTGCGTGAGCACGGAGCGCTGCGGACGGGCGTGGGCGCGGTGCCAGTCCCGGAGGTACTGCCGCATCCCCCAGTCGGCGAAGCGGCGCGCGAGGCGGTAGGTGCCCTGGTTGTAGCGGCGTCGCAGTGGGCCCGTCCAGCGAGGCAGACTCGGCGTGCCAAGCACGGCGAAGTCGGGGGTAGGCGCGAGAACTGGCTGGAGGGTAGCGAGGACCGCGCGGCCCCCGAGTGCGTCGGCGAAGGCGGGGCCCCAGAAGGCCTTCTGGTGGTAGACGATGACATCGGGCTGCGCAGCTTCGGCGGCGGCCCAGGCCTCGTCCACCATCGCGCGCTGTGCTCCCCCCACGGCCCGGTACGACCGCGCGATGGTGCGTACCCATTCAAGCGGCGTCCCGCTGTTCTCGATGGCCTCGCGCCCGAGGTCGGTGTCGAGGAGGTCGAGGATCGCGTCCGAGAGCGGCGCGAAGGCAAGCCCGGCCTCTTCGACGAGCGTCCGGAAGCGCTCGTGCGTATTCACCGTGACGGTGTGCCCTGCCGCTGCCAACCCGACGCCGAGCGCCACGAACGGCTGCGCGTCGCCCCGGGACCCGACAGCGGAGAGCAAGACGCGCATGGGCGGTTGGCGGTTGGAGGTAAAAGGTGTTGTGCCCGCCTGCGCGCGTCAAGCCTAATTGCAGCCTGTGTCCATGCCCAGCCTCGTCTCTAGGCGCGCGTCAGCACCCAGTGGATGCGCTCCGTCTCGGCGGTGGCAGGGTCGTCGGAGAAGCCGTCGTAGGCTGCCACCTCGCGGAGCGGCGAGGCGGCGATGAGCGCGCGCATCTCGACCAGCGTGTAGGCGCGCTGTACGTGCGTCTCCTCGTACGTCTCGCCCTGGACGGTGAGCCGGAACGCGTTCGTGTGCAGCCGCGCTTCGGCGTCGTACGCGCTCGTGCGAACGTAGGCGAACGCGTCGGCCCCGCCCTCGTCGTGGAAGTAGTCGGCGTTGTTGAGCGAGTTCGCGGGTGTGCTCTGGTCCACGATGAACACACCGCCGTCCGCGAGCAACCCGGCCACGTCGGCAAAGAGCCGCGCCACGTCGTCCTCGTCGAGCAGGTAGTTCAGCCCATCGTAGAGCAGCAGCACCACATCGAACGGGGCACCGAGCGCAGCCGGGTCGAGCGATGAGAAGTCGGCCACGCGGAATCGGACGTGCGCGTCGGGGTGCAGCGGGCGCTTGGCCTGCGCGACGCGCACCATCGCCGAGGCTCCGTCGGTCGCGAGGTAGCGGTACGGGCCGTAGGGCTGCAGCGCAAACGCGAGCGACCCCGTCCCACCGCCGAGTTCGAGCACCGTCTCCGCCTGCGGCGTATGCGCGGCGAGCAGGTCCTCGATGTAGGCCGCCCAGTCGTCGTAGTCCACGTGGGCCATCACGACGTCGTAGCCAGCCGCAAGCGCGGTGTAGGGATCAGTTTTCACAGGAGGGCAGGAGGATGTGGGCAGGGGGATGAAAGGGACGCCGTCTCGCGCCGTCAAGCGTGGCCCCTACTCTTCACTCTTTACACCTCACTCTTCGCTCTCCGTCCGGCGATGGCGGCGGCGAGCCACGTGGCCTCGATCATACTCCCAGCGCGCGCGACGCCCCGCCCGGCGATGTCGAAGCCCGTACCGTGGTCCGGCGACGTGCGCACGATGGGCAGCCCCGCCGTGACGTTCAC
>JBCCRG010000468.1:0-2764 GCA_039208155.1 Bacteroidota bacterium
ACTGGGCGCGGCGACGTTCCTCACGAGCATCACGACGGCCATCGGCTTCGGGACGCTGCTCACGGCCAACGTCATCCCGATGAAGCGCTTCGGGCTGTACACGGCCATCGGCGTGCTGCTCACGTTCGTGATCTCGCTCATCGTCATCACTGCGGTGCTGCTCTGGACGAAGCCGCCCACAGCGGCGCAGATCGACCGGCTCAGCCGCGCGGGCTTCCGGCCGCTCCTGATGCGCCTCGACGGGTTTACACAGCGCCACCGCTGGCCCATCGTGGCGGCGTTCGCGGTGCTGCTCGCCGTGAGCGCGCTCGGCGCGACGCAGCTGCGCATCAACACGTTCATCAACGACGACCTCGGGCCGCAGTCGCAGGCGTACAAGGACATGCGGTTCGTGCAGGACAACATCGTCGCGCCCTTCGGCTATGAGATCCTCGTCGAAGCGCCCGACCTCGATGCGTTCAAAGAGCCCGAGCGGCTGCGGCAGATCGACAGCCTCGCGGCCTACCTGCGCACGCGGCCCGAGGTGAGCCGCGTCGCGAGCGTGGCCGACCTCCTGAAGCAGCTCAACGTGGCGATGCACGCCGACTCGGTCGGCTACTACCGCATCCCTGAGAGCCGCGACCTGGCGGCGCAGTACCTCTTCCTGCTCGAACTCACCGACGAGGACGCGGTGCGGCGGCTCGTGGACTACGACTACGCCGAGGCGCGCGTGGCCATCCTGATGGACGACATCGGCTCGGCCCACATGAAAGGCTTCCAGGCCGATCTCGACTCCGCCCTCGCGGCGCTTTTCCCCGGCGCGAACCTCGACCCACCGCCGCCCGACACGACCGGGCAAGCCGCACCGCCCGAGCGCGTCACGATCACGCAGACCGGGACCGTCGTGCTCGGCGCGCGCATGGCCGACAGCATCGTCACGGACCTGCTGACGAGCATCGGGCTGGCGTTCCTGTTCATCTCGCTGCTGATGGGGTTGCTCTTCCGCAACGTCCGCTTCGTGCTCATCTCGCTCGTGCCCAACGTGGTCCCGCTCATCGTGATCGCGGGCGTGATGGGCGTGATGGGGATCGATGTGAAGCCTGCCACGGCGGTGATCTTCACCATCGCGTTCGGCATCGCCGTGGACGACACGATCCACTTCCTCGCGCGCCTGCGGCAGGAACTGCGCCTCGGGCTGTCGCTCGAAGCCGCCGTGCGCGAGACGATGCTCGGCACCGGCAAGGCGATCATCCTGACCTCGATGGTGCTCCTCGGCGGCTTCGGCTCGCTGATGACGAGCGTCTTCCAGAGCACGGCCTACCTCGGCGGCCTCGTCGCGCTGACGATCTTCATGGCCGTCCTCGCCGACCTCGTCCTGCTCCCCGCGCTGGTGCACATCCTGAAGCCGAAGCTCGCCGTGGCGAAGACGGCGGACGTGGAGGCGTAGAAGTTCTCCCCCTGGACAGGGGGAGTCCGCGAAGCGGGAGGGGGTAGACTGCCGAGCACAGTCCAACGATTTGCTTCAACGGTCGACCACCCCCAACCCCTCCTGTCCAGGAGGAGAGCTGTTCCCTCGTCGGCTTCGGGAAGCGAATTGACGTGTAGACCTCCGGTTTGAGCAACGCGAGATCAGGGGGGTCGCGGTGGCGAGGTGTTTGGCATCAGGCGAGGGCCGAGCAAGGCGCGGCATCGGGTCAGTCTTTACCCGCGTACCGGGAACGGGGGCGTATCCTGTGCGGTCTGTCCCGCTCCGTTGAACCTCACCCCCTGCTCGGATGTCTCAGCCTCGCTCCAGCGGCCTTCTGCTGCACCTGACCTCGCTGCCCGGCCCCTACGGCATCGGCGACCTCGGCCCGGCTGCCTACCGCTTCGCCGACTTCCTCGCGGCGGCGGGCCAGCGCGTCTGGCAGGTGCTCCCGCTGGTGCCCGTCGGCTACGGCGCGTCGCCCTACGCGAGCCCGTCCACGTTCGCGCTCAACGCGATGCTGGCGAGCCCCGACCTGCTCCGCGCCGCCGGGCTACTCACCGACGCCGACCTCGCCGACACGCCGAGCTTTCCCGCCGAGCGCGTCGACTTTGGGCCGGTAGAGCACACGAAGTGGACGCTCCTGCGACGCGCCCATGCCCGCTTCCGCGCCGGGCAGGGCCACCTCGGCTACCAGCAGGCCGACTACGACGCCTTCGCCGCGCTCCACGCCGACTGGCTGCCCGAGTTCGCACTCTTCGCCGCGCTCAAGGACGCCCACGGCGGGTCGGCCTGGACCGACTGGGACGCTGCCCTCGTCCGCCGCGACCCCGACGCCCTCGACGCCGCGCGCACTGACCACGCCGACGCCGTCGATCTCCACACGTTCGCGCAGTTCGTCGTCGACAAGCAGTGGAGCGACCTGTGGGCCTACTGCCGCCAGCGCTCCATCCGCATCCTCGGCGACCTCCCGATCTACGTCGCGCACGACAGTTCCGACGTGTGGGCGAACCAGGACCTCTTCTTCCTCGAAGACGACGGCCAGCCGACCGTGGTGGCGGGCGTGCCGCCGGACTACTTCTCGGAGACGGGCCAGCGCTGGGGCAACCCGATCTACCGCTGGGGGCGCATGAAGCGCAACGGCTACAACTGGTGGGTGCGGCGCATGGCGCGCGCGCTCAAGCTGATGGACCTCGTGCGGCTGGACCACTTCCGGGGCTTCGAGGCCTTCTGGCAGATCCCCGGCGACGAGCCCACGGCCGTCAACGGCGAATGGGTGGACGGCCCCGGCGCGGACCTGTTCGAGGCGCTCGCCGACGA
>JBCCRG010000469.1:0-2748 GCA_039208155.1 Bacteroidota bacterium
AAGGTCGCCTCCGGCGGCGAGGTCAGCCGCGTGATGCTTGCGCTCAAGACCATCCTCGCCAAGAGCGACCGCCTCCCGATCATGGTCTTCGACGAGATCGACACGGGCATCTCCGGCACGATTGCCCGGCGCGTGGGCGAGACGATGCGGAGGCTCGCGCGCTACCACCAGATCATCGCCATTACGCACCTCCCGCAGGTGGCCTCGCTGGGCGACCTGCACTTCGCTGTCGAGAAGGAGATCGACGCCGACGCCGAGGGCGCGATGCGCACCCGCACCTCGATCCGCCGCCTCGATGACGCCGAGCGCGCCGAAGCCGTGGCGAAGCTGCTCGCGGGCGAAGACCTCTCCGACGCCGTCCTCCAGAGCGCGCGCGAACTCATCGAGGCGGGGCGGGAAGAGTAACGCCTGCGGCAGTGTAGACGTGTGGGGGTATGTAGGAGTGAGCGTGCGTGACCGTTGCGCTTTGGGTGAAGGGCGTCACCGGCTGCGAAGGGCCGCGTAGGTTCGACGTGCATCGTTGAACCGCATCGAAAAGGCAATGACACAGGCTACACGCATCGCTATCGTGGGCGGCGGGATCGGCGGGCTGAGCGCTGCCATTGCACTGCGGCAGGCGGGCTTCGAGGCGACGGTGTATGAGCGCGCCCCGGCGTTCGGCGAGGTCGGCGCAGGCATCAGCCTCTGGCCCAACGCCACGCGCGCGCTCCACCGGCTGGGCGTCCTCGACGCGCTGCGCCCGCACACCGGGCCAATCCACGCCCTCAACGTTCGCGCCGCCGACGGCCGCGTGCTCCTCCGTGCGCGTACCAACACGCACGCTGACCGAGACACCGCGCCGAGCGTCTGTGCCTACCGCCCCGCGCTCATCGACGCCCTCCGCGCGGCCCTACCGGACGACGCCTGCCGCACCGGCAAAGCGCTCACCTCACTGGACGAGCGGACCGACGGTGTCACGGTGCACTTCGCCGACGGCACGAGCGCCGAAGCCGACCTCGTCGTCGGAGCCGACGGCATCCGCTCGCGCGTGCGCCCGCACGTCACAGGCGAGGACACACTGCCGGTCTATCGCGGCTACCCCGTCTGGCGCGGCATCGGGCCGCTTCCGGCGACGTTCGAGACGGGCGAGATTTCCGAGACGTGGGGCGGCGGCACAAGCTTCGGCGACGGCCTCCGCTTCGGCCTCCTCGAAGTCGGACCACACGACGACGGGACGCGGCTGGCGTACTGGTATGCCACGGCCGCCCGCCCCAAAGGGGGTGATGGCGGCGATGTCGAGGCGCGCAAAGCGGAACTCCTCCGCCTCTTCGGTACCTGGCACGCGCCCATCCCCGAGGTCATCGCCACGACACCCGCCGAGGCCATCCTGCGCGGCGATACCTACGACCGTCCGGCGCACCGAGGCTGGCACACCCGCCGCGTCGTCCTCCTCGGCGACGCCATCCACGCAACGACGCCCAACCTTGGTCAGGGCGCCGGCATGGCCATCGAGGACACCCTGGTGCTCGCTCGCTGCCTCCGTACCCATGCCACGCCCGAGGCGGCCTTCGCGGCGTTCGAGCAGGAGCGTTTCGCCCGGACGGCACGCGTGACGCGGGAGTCGCTCTGGACGGGGCGGCTGGGACTGCTTGGTGGGCGGGGAGGACGCGTGCGCAACGCGATCACGCGCGCGTTCCCGGGCCGCGCGTACGAACGCAACCTGGATCGGCTCTTCAGCTACACGGCCTGAGGATGGGCAGGCGTACGGACGGGGTTTCGCGTATTGACATCGGAATAGGTTCAGACTACTTTGCAATTCAAAGTATCTGATCCTTGCCTGCCTCGAACTATGCCTCACCGTGCTGCGCGTCTCGTCATCGCCTCGGTTGCCTTCGCGGCAGCGCTCATCGCCACGCGGGTGGTCGTCACGGAGTCGCTGCTGTTCTTCTTCCTGCTGTGGAACCTCTTTCTCGCGCTTGTGCCACTCGCGCTCAGCCGTCACCTCGCGCGGCTGGCCCGCCCGAGTGCCTTGGCCCTCGGCGTCGGCGCGGTCTGGCTGCTGTTCTTCCCGAACGCCCCCTACCTCCTCACCGACCTGATCCACGCGCATCGGGGCGAGGCGGCACCGCTCTGGTATGACCTCGTGCTGCTGCTCGCGGCGGCCTGGAGCGGGGTGCTCATCGGCACGGTGACGCTGGCCGACGTGCATGGCGCGGTTGCGCGGTGGTACGGGAGCCGCGTGGGGTGGGGCGTGGCGCTCGGGGCGCTGGTGCTCGGCAGCTTCGGAGTCTATCTCGGGCGCTTCCTGCGCTGGAACTCGTGGGACGTGCTCACCCAGCCGCGCAGCCTCCTCGCCGACGTCATCGCGCCGGTGCTCGACCCGCTCGGGCATACGCAGGCGGTCGGGACGACGGTGCTCTTCTCGGTGCTGCTCACGCTGTGCTACCTGGCGCTACGACCGCTCGTGCAGGTCCCCACCTCTACCCAAAGAGAAACGCCCCCAGACGCGAGGTCTGGGGGCGTGAGCCGGAGCGGACCAGGGTGCTGACGCTCGTCACCTCGTCAGCGTGGGCGGCCAGCCGAGCCGTTTAACTGGCAAGCCCATGTGAACGGGTCCGTTCCGGATGAAAGGCCCGTACGGGGGGTCGCCAGCAAAGATGCAGCGGGGGCCCGTGAATGGGTCCGGCGCGCAGCGTGGCGCGCAGCGTGAAAGTCCGCCGCACGACCAGCCTTCACAGGCAGTCGAGCATGAGGCTTCACCTACGGCGA
>JBCCRG010000470.1:0-2666 GCA_039208155.1 Bacteroidota bacterium
CGGAAGTGCGTCTCGATGGCGTCCGTGAACGCGATGGCGGGCGCGCTGTAGATGTTCACCCGGTAGCGCCGGAAGATGTCGCGCGCGATGATCTGCGACGCTTCGGTCCACGACCCCGCCGCGTCGAGGGCGCGGAGCGTGGCGTCGTAGGCCGCCTCGTCGCCTTCGGTGAGCTGGGCGACGAACCAGGAGCGCTGATCGGCGGCCGTGCCCAGAAGCCGTTGCTCCAGCGCTGCAATGGGTTCCGGCTCGTCCGGCGCAGGCTCGCTCGCCTCCACCTCTGTGGAAGGGGTCTCGGCCGGGATCGGCTCGTCTTGGAAAGCCTCGCCAGGGTTGTCCGCATCCGCTTCGGGCATGGTCGGTCCAGAGTCACCGCCGGTGAAGAAGCGGCGCCAGAGCGGTACGTCGTCGTCGGCCTGCGCGTTGGAGGTCGCAGCCTCGCCGGGCGTGGCAAACTGGTCGTTGACGCTCGGGGTCGGGGGGGCGGCGTAGCGCGTCCAGAGTGGTTGGTCGTCCCGCGTCGCCTCCTCGATGGTGCTGGGGGGGCCGTCCGGCTCGGCGGCGTCCGCTGAGGCCGCCGTCTCCGGCTCTGTCATGTCGGCGTCGTCGGACGGGGAGAGCCCGTCGAGGGCATCCGAGATGGGCGCGAGGTGGCGGTCCAGGGCGGTGTCGGTGGATGCCGGATAGGACTCGGGAGCCTCGACATCCAGAGAGGCGTCGGGAGCTGCGCCGGGCGTGGCGTCGAGCGCAGACGTGTCGTCCCCGGAAGCCTCTTCGGATTCGACGAGCGACACGAGCGCGGACGGCGGGGCGATTCCAGGCGCGGGCGTGACCGCCGTGAACGCACCAGCGTCCTCCTCTCCCGGTTCTTCTGGGCCCGATTCCTTTGGGATAGCCTCGTCGTCGTCGAAGTCACCCTCCTCCGACACGAGTTCTTCCGTCAAGGTGCCTTCCTCCGAGAACAGACCCGCTTCGGTATCGGCTGCCGTGTCTGCCTCGGCTGTCGTGCCTACCTCGGTTGCTGTCGCGTACGATTCGGCGCCGTTAGCCTCGCCGTCGTGGATCTCGGTGCCGTCGTGGGGTTCGCTGTCGTCGTGAGTGCTGACGCCGAGGGAAACCAGCGCTTCGGCTTCGTCAGGTTCTGCACCCGAAATGGCCTCGGCCGAGCCATCCTCGGTAGCGGGCGGCGCCGCTGTCTGGATGGTATCGAGCAGGGCAGCGCGGAACCCCGGGTCGTCGTCCTCGATGTCGATGGACGGGGGGACCGTGAGCGGGTCGTCCTGCAGCATCGCCAGCAGCTCGGCCTCGCTGAGGGCGCGATCCGCCTCGACGCCGAAGAGCGCCCCCGTGCCGAGGTTACGCGCGTCAAGGTGCGCCCGGACGAGGGCAGCGGGGACGCGCCGCTCACCGAGCACCTCAGCCAAGTCAAAGAGCGGCGTGAGGTGGCCGATCCACTCGCTCGGCGACTCCTCCTGGGCAAGCCGCTGGTCGATCTGCCGTACGAGCCGCCGCAACTCGTCCGCCGCGAGTGCGTCGGTGCCCTTCCAGTCGAAATAACTCGCTACAACCTCGGCCAGCGCGGTGTGGCTCGTAAACCAGTCGAGCCGGGCCACGACGGTGTCGGCTGTGTAGGGGCCCTCGCCCGTTTCCTCGATGGTCTTTGCGAGCGCATCGCCCGGGCGCACGAGATGGCTCACGATCCGTCCGACGGCGTAGCGCATGACCTGCTCGCGACGCTCGACTGGCACCTGTGCGTAGTGCTGCATCGCCGCGACGAGGGCGCGCCGCGTGGCCGCGACATCCTCCGTCTCCTCCACCCAGGGCGAGGCCAGCGTGGTCTCGACGCGTCCGACGTGCTGCGCGAGCCATCGGTCGAGGTAGTGCGCGACGGGCGTGGGCAGCCCAGCCAGGAGCGCGCGGGTGAGGGGCTCGTCGGGCGGCAGCCCGGCAAGCAGGCGGTCAGCGAGGGCAGCGGCGAACGTCGAAGCGGTCATGACCTGGGCGGCGTGTGCGGGCACCGCGGGAGGGTACGACGAAAAAACAGAGCGACTTGCAAGCTACGCGTCGCTGCCCTTGGGCACAACGCGCAGCCAGCCTCACTAGAACGCGAAGCTGGGCGCGGCGTTCGGTCGGCCTGCCTACATCGCGAGGCCGCCGTCGACGTGCAGGACGTGGCCGGTGATGTAGCGCGCCGCGTCGGAGGCGAGGAAGACGGCCGCAGCGGCGATGTCGGCGGGATCGCCGAGGCGCTTCAGCGGGAGGTTCGCCATGAGTGCGTCGCGGGCGTTGTCGCCGAGTTCGGCGGTCATGTCAGTCTGGATGTAGCCGGGCGCGATCACGTTGGCCGTCACGCCGCGCGCGCCGAGCTCCTTCGCGAGGCTCTTCGTGAAGCCGATGATGCCTGCCTTCGACGCCGCGTAGTTGGCCTGGCCCGGGTTGCCCGTCACGCCCACCACCGACGACACGTTGAGGATCGTCCCGCCGCGCTGCTTCATCATCGGGCGGTAGACGGCCTTCGAGAAGTTGAACACGCTCTTCAGGTTCGTCTCGATGACGGCGTCCCAGTCGTCCTCCTTCATGCGGATGAGGAGCGTGTCGCGCGTGATGCCCGCGTTGTTGACGAGCACGTCGAGCTGGCCCCACGCGTCGAGGACGCCCTTGACGGC
>JBCCRG010000471.1:0-2635 GCA_039208155.1 Bacteroidota bacterium
AAGGTGCCGGGGCTCCCGCGCCCTGTCAAGAGCGGGCGGTGTTCCTCCTTGATTCTCCGTCTCGCCTGGTCACGACGGATTCAGAAACTGTTCAGTAATCACCAAAAGCTCTCCCCCTGTCCAGGCTGGCAAGGGTAGGTATTCACGTAGGCGGCCTCGCAATCTCCGCCAGCGTCATCACCCGATATGGCGCGAGCTCCACCCGCCGAGGCAGCAGCAGCCCACCGCCACGCACCACGTGGCCCAGCAAGCGCAGCCACCCACGACGGTGTACCCCCAGCGTTCGGCGGAAGCCCTCTGCAAAGCACTCGCCCTCGATCGGGGCCGCCCCCACCGCATGCGTCCACAGCAGCGACACCGCCACCACGAGCCACACCCGCTCGGCGCGCACCGGGTCCTCGATCCGCAGCCGCTCCACCCGCAACCCACCCGCCTTCGCGCACCGGAATCCTTGTTCGATCCATCCACGCAGGCCATAGAAGGCGCGCTCGCAGCGCGGTGGCGGCAGGTCCGTCATGAGCAGCCACGGGGCATCGAACCCCTCGCGCCAGACCCCAACGAGCGTGCAGGCCAGCGACTTGGTCGAGAAGAGGTGGCCTCGCGCCACGTAGGACTCGCCTGGGTGCAGCGGCATGCGCGCCAGCGGCGTCCAGCCACCGGCTCCCCGCTCGCGCCACGACCCCAGGCGGGTGAGTCGCATCATGGGGTGCCACCCGAGAGCCCGGATCTCGGCGAAGAGGTCCGGGCTCTGCAGGCCCCGGTCGGCGAGCACGAGCACGGTAGTCCGCGCTGGCACGACCGCATGCAGCCGGTCAAGCATGGGCTTCCAGTGAGGCATCCACGCCCCGGGCTCGTTGGCGCGCAGGGCGGTCCAGGCGACCGGAATGGCGCAGCCATGCGCCACGACGGCCACGCAGAGCACGGCGAGGCGGTCGCGGCAGAGCGTCGGGTCGAGCGTGAGCACCACCTCGGGCGGGCGGAGCAGCTTCAGCGCCCAGCGCAGCAGTGGGCCGAAGACGAGTTGGATCTCCAACTCGCGCCGCCGGGGGCCTCGCTTGAGCGCGGCCGGTCGGTAGCACTCGCGCAGGCGCTGCCGGAAGGCGTTCTCGCTGGTGTCGAAGACGGTAGCGAGGAAGGCGGCGCAGGTAGAGGAGCCGATGTGCTCGGTGAGGGTGGCCGCGTAGGTCCAGAGGGCGAGGGTACGGCGTTGGGGGCGGGAGAGGTGGGGGAGGTTGCGTTCGAGTTCGGGGTACCAGCGCGTAAGTTGGCGCTGAGGGCACTGGGTCGAGGCCATGAGGCCGTCACGGCTCGTGATGGGGAACACCTCACGGTACGACCTCAGTGCCCATCCTCTGTGAAAGCCTACCCCTTCCAGCCTGGACAGGGGGAGTCCGCGAAGCGGGAGGGGGTAGATCCGGACCAGCCTGAAACAGCATCCTGGCACCATGATCGACCACCCCCGGCCCCTCCTGTCCAGGAGGGGAGCTTGGTTGAGGTTCTACCAAACAGTTTCTCTTTCGTCGCGGATGCGATCCCGCGGGTCGCCGTCACGTGGAGGCGCGCTATCTTGGGCGATCCCCACGCTCTCGCATGCGACATCTCCCCAACGCACTTACCATCGGGCGCATCATCGCGACGCCCTTCGCGCTGTGGCTACTCTGGCGCGGCGGCTTCGCCAACCAGGCCGCGGGCGCCACGATCTTCATCCTCGCGGCGATCACCGACTACTACGACGGCAAGCTCGCCCGCGACCTCGGCGTGCGCTCCCGGCTCGGCCAGTTCCTCGACCCGCTCGCGGACAAGATCCTCGTCCTCGGCGGGTTTTTCCTCTTCCCGTTCGTCGAACCGATCCGCACGGGGCTCTACGCCGTTGGCCCGGTGCTCCCGTGGCTCGCCATCGGGGCCGTCGCCGCGCGCGATGTGGCGGTGACGTGGCTGCGGAGCTACGAGGAGAAGCACGGGCGGACGCTCAAGACGCTCAAGTCGGCGAAGGCCAAGACGGCCTGGCAGCTCACGTTCCTGATCTCGCTGCAGGTCTTCCTCGTCTTCTCGAAGGCGGAGGACGTCGCCCCAGGCAGCTTCTGGACGGCATTCTCCGGGTTCTTCCGTGCCATTCTGGAGAGCCCGTTCTCGCTCGTCTTCCTGCTCGTCACCGCAGGCATCACGGTCTACACGGGCGCGCTCTACTTCATCCACCGCGAGCAGGAAACGGTGTGAGGATTTTTGATTTTCGATTGGTGATGTTCGATGGGGCTTCTGAAGAAAGTCCAGCTCGCATTTTAGCCTGTTGATCTACATCAAACATGGGAAATCAAAAATCTAAAATCGCCCAGGATTTGCTCCGGATTGGGGCGGTGGCGCTGCGGCCGAACGACCCGTTCACGTGGGCCTCGGGGCGGCGCTCGCCGGTTTACTGCGACAACCGCCTCACGCTCGGCTATCCCGACATCCGCACCCGCATCGCGGACGGCTTCACGGCGCACGTCGCGGCGATGGACCGGGGGACGGACGTGATCGCAGGGACGGCGACGGCCGGGATCCCGCACGCGGCGCTCGTGGCGGACCGCCTCGGGCTGCCGATGGCCTACGTCCGCGCCAAGCCGAAGGCCCACGGCAAGGAGAACCTCATCGAGGG
>JBCCRG010000472.1:0-2633 GCA_039208155.1 Bacteroidota bacterium
CCATCCGCGCGAGGCGGTCGGCGTGGAGGCCCGCGCAGGCCACGAGCGTCCGCGCCGTCACGGCCCCCTGCGTCGTCTCGACGGTCACGCCGTCGGCACGCCGTTCGATACCCGTGACGGCGTGACCGAGGCGAAGATCGAGGCCCTGCTCCTGACCGCGCTCGGCGAGGCGGCGACCGAGCGCGGGGTAGTCTGCAATCCCTGCATCGGGCACGTGAATGGCAGCGACGCCCGAGACGTGTGGCTCTAGCTCGCGCAGCCGCTCTGGCCCGACGAGTTCGCAAGCGACACCGTTCGCCTGTCCCCGCTCGAAGATCGTCTGGAGGCGCGGGCGCTCCCCCTCGGTGACAGCGACGATGACCTTGCCGCAGAGGTCGTAGGGCACGCTCTCGGCCTCACAGAAGTCGAGGAGGGCGGCGCGACCGGCGCGGCAGTTGGTCGCCTTGAGCGAGCCGGGCTTGTAGTAGACGCCGGAGTGGATCACGCCCGAGTTGTGCCCCGATTGGTGCGCGGTGAGGCCGTCCTCTTTCTCGACGAGCACGACGCGGGCACCGGTGCGCGTGAGGTGGTAGGCTGTCGCGAGCCCGACGAGGCCGCCGCCGATGACGACGGTGTCGAAGCGCGGAGTTTGGGTACGGCGTGTCATCGGTCTGGAGTCAGGTGGGCGCATCAATCGGAACGCACCTCAAAGCTCGTACCTCTCCCTCTTCACCATTGCTTCGCGGAGGAATTTTCGAGCGCATGCCTACCATTGCCTAAACCTTCGCATGCCCCACCTGATGGTTAAGGTTCTCTTCGTCTGCGTCGGCAACACCTGCCGCAGCCAACTCGCTGAGGCGTTCGCCCGCCGTCTGGGAGCGGGCGTGCTCGACGTGCACAGTGCAGGCACGGCTCCGAAAGAAGCCGTTGACCCACGTGCAGCAGCCGTCCTCGAGGAGCGGGGCTACGATGTGGCGGAGGCCACCCCGAAGTCCGTCGATGCGGTGCCGCCGGGGCCGTACGAGTGGATGATCCGCATGGGCTGCGGCGACGTGCTCCTCGTCCCGGCGCTCCACCGCGAAGACTGGGACTACCCGGCCCCCTCGCAGCTCTCGGACGTTGGCTTCGAGGCGCTCTGCCTCGACCTCGAAGACCGCGTCCGCAACCTCGTCGCACGGGCGAAGGCGTGGGCCGACGCCACCGGCTTTCCCCTCGACACAGGCGATCACGCCTCCGTGGACACCAGCAGCCTCGCGCTGACGCTCCCGGCGAAGCCCTCGCCCTCCCACGACGCCGAGGCGAGCCGTCTACCGGAGTAACCTCCGCTGGATCGGGTCGAAGCGCTGACCGTGGGTCAGGAGGTGAAGACGAATTGCTTCGGCTTCGAATGTCCCGTCTTCGAGCGCGTCGACCGTGGCGGCCTGTGCATCGTAGACGACCACCTGGCTCTCGCCTACGACCTCGAACGTCTGGTCAGGATAGACGTGGATCGCCGTCGCCTCGTCGATGCCGAGGCCGAGCAGGTGCGGGCGTTCGAGAACGAGACTGAGGAGCCGGTTCTGCCGCTGCCGCCATACGAAGTGCTGGTCGATCACCGCAAAGTCGACGAAGCCGAAGCCGGGGCGTGTGTGGACGTAACCCGCTGCGATGCGCGGAAACGGGCGGCGGTCGTCCGGGTCGGCCTGCTGCCCGTCCGCGAGCACGTCGCCGGTGAGCATGACCTCGCTCATCACTGCCGCCCCCGCTGAGGTGCCCGCGATGACTCCCCCGCGCGCATGCACGGCGCGGATCAGGCCCAGCGTCGCGGTCCCGCCGAGGCTGTCGGCGAGTTTCCGCTGATCCCCGCCGGAGAAGAACACGCCGGTCGCGTTGGTAAAGAGTGCCTGCGTGGCGTCCGCGTCCACCGGGCCGAGCGCGACGTGCACGGTGCCTGCGCCGTAGTCGCGGAGTTGCTGCTGCTGGTAGGGGCCCACATCGGACGGGTCGCCGCTGGCGTAGGGCACCACGACGATCCGTGCCGTGTCACCGCCTGCGAGCGCGATGATACGCTCCATCACCACGTCCGGGCGCGGCCCGCCGCCGATGATGACAAGGTGCCCACGCGTAGCCGTCGCTGTGGTCGTGTCAGGCATCGTTGCGGTCGGGTTGGACACGACCGGCTCGGCGTGGAGCACGACGGGCACGAGAGCGAGCAACAGGACGAGGACGAAGCGCATGGGAGACCACGGTTGGGGAGCAGCGCGCCGAAGATAGCCGTCCGGAAGCGGCTTGCAGGTGTCAAGGGAGAGTCGGATGTTATGGCCTCCAATTTTCACCTGCCTACCGCCCTACGCTATGCTGCGACTTGCTACCATTGCCACGCTTCTGCTCGCCGTCCTCGCGCTTCCCGCCGAGGCGCAGTGGGTGCCTTCCGGGAACGGCATCACGGGCGATCAGGCCCTCAGCGCCCGCGCCATCCACGCTGTCAATCCAGAGGGTCCGACCAGTGTGATCTACTACGGCGGCGGCGGCGCCTCAGGCGACCCACCCGCGGCCGATGCAGGCGTCTATCGCTCCATCGACGCAGGGCAGACCTGGACGCAGGTGCTCTCCAGCCAGAACCCGCGCGTCATCACGAGCCTCGGCGGCAGCATCTTCGTCGCCACCGTCAGCGA
>JBCCRG010000473.1:0-2587 GCA_039208155.1 Bacteroidota bacterium
ACATCCACCAGCCCGAACGTGACGATCACGTCGGCGACCTCGATGCCGGTCTGCTGCATGATGCCCTGGAGGTAGCCCTTGAGCGACGCCTCGCACTCGTTCTGCACCGCTGGGTCGGTGTCCAGCTTCTCCTGCCCGAAGTCCACGAGCCGGTCGGAGAGGTACTCCAGGATCTCGACCGCCTCGGCCTCCTCGTTGACGAGCAGCCCGCGACGCGGATAGGTCACGTCGGAGCGGTTGACGATGGGCTGCTGCACACGGATGGGCGGTGCGTCGAAGCGGAGCACGCGCGCTCCGTCGCCGAGGCTGTCGGCGGGGATCAGCGCCATGCTGTAGCCGTCGTTGCGGAAGTCGAGGTAGTACTTGTACGTCACGCTCGCGTCCACGCGGATCTCGGCGTCGGACTTCAGGAACACGAACGCGCGCTCGCTGACGGTCTCGGTAAACGTCACGTCGAGGTTGAGTTCGGCGAGGTTGAGCTCGATGAGCGGGGCTACGTCCTCCACGCCGAGCGTGCGGACGAGCCGCTCCTGCTTCTTGCAACCGACGCCGATGAGCGCGCAGGCGAGGGCAACGAGGACGAGACGCATGGGATGGGTGCGGTGGACCGGTGGGGACAGCGCAAAAAATCGGCGCTGCCGAGTCCCCGCACAAGCAGATTCGGCAGCGCCAGGCTTTCGGGCGAGGCAGGACCCCGATGAACCGGTCAGGCTTACGCCATCGCAGCCATCGCCTCCTGCATCTCCTCAGGCGACACGTCCCGGACGTGCGTGGCGACGGCCCACACGTGCCCAAACGGGTCGATGAGCTTGCCGAAGCGGTCGCCCCAGAACTGGTCCTCGACCGGCATCAACTCGCGCGCACCGAGCTTGAGCGCCTTCGCGAACGTGGCGTCCACATCCTCGACGTAGACGTGCAGCCCGACGGAGGCCGTGGTGCGCGCCGGGTCAGGCGCTGCCTCGCTGCCGTACTCGGGGAAGTCGTCCGAGATGTAGAGTTGGGTGCCCCCAATATCGAAGACGGCGTGCATGAGGCGACCATCGGGGCTGGGCAGGCGCGTGAGCTCGGTGGCCCCGAAGACCTCGGCGTAGAACGCGAGCGCCTGCTCCGCGCCGTTGACGGTGAGTTGGGGCGCGACGACGCTGGTGCCTTCAGGAACGGGCTGGACGGACGTAGACATAGGAAGCCTCAGGGAATGGGTTGGTATGGAGTTGACTTTGCACTCTAGTGAGGGGCGCTTAACGCCCTCATGTGCAACATCCGACCCCCAGAGTGCCCCCTATCTGTCACCCCCTACATCCTTGGTACCTATTTTTTTACGCGGCGGCGAGCGCCACCTCCCAGCGCTCCCCGTTGACCTCGCAGGAGGCGGTGATCGTGGCTGTCTTTTCGAGCAGCTTCGAGACAGAGCAGTACTTCTCCAGGCTCAACTGGACAGCGCGCACGACCTTCGCCGGGTCGAGGTCACCCGTGAGGGTGTAGTGCGCGTGCAGGGCGGTGTACTCGGAGTAGGTGCCCATCGTCTCACGCGTGGCATCCACGTCGGCCGCGAACGACGCCACGGTCTGCCGCCCTTTTTCGAGGATGTCCACGATGTCGATGCCGCTGCACGCGCCCATGGCCATCACGAGAAGCTGCATGGGGCTCGCGGCCTGCTCTTTCGCGCCGTCCATCTCGACGACATGGCTGTCCTCGCTCGTGGCGCGGAAGTGGTGACCGGCAAGGCGTTCGACGTGGTAGGACGGCATGAGCGGCAGAACTGAGGTGAAACGAGGCGATGATGCAGCAAGATGTAACGAGACGGGGCGGTAAGTTCTCGAATCGCCTTTACTCGTGCTCGCCTAGAACGATGCCTTCCGCCCTCGACTCCGCTGACCGCGTTGAGGTAACCAGCCGCGCGGCCTGGCGCGCGTGGCTAGCAGCGCACCACACGCAGCCGGATGGCATCTGGCTCGTCACCTACAAAAAGCACACGGGCGGGCGCTACGTGGACTACGACAGCATCGTCGAGGAAGCGCTCTGCTTCGGCTGGATCGACAGCCTGCCGCGCAAGCTGGACGCGGACCGCACGATGCTCTACGTCTCGCCGCGCAAGCCCGGCAGCATCTGGTCGCGCCTCAACAAGCAGCGGATCGAAGCGCTGGAGGCAGATGGACGCATGACCGAGATCGGACGCGCCAAGATCGAGGCCGCGAAGGCCGATGGTTCGTGGACGCTCTACGACGATGTCGAGAACCTCGTCATCCCCGACGACCTCGCTGCGGCACTCGCGAGCGCCCCGGCCGCCGAGGCTGCCTTCGATGGGTTCAGCGCCTCGTCGAAGAAGGGCGTGCTGTGGTGGATCAAGTCGGCCAAGCGCGACGCGACGCGGGCCAAGCGAATCGCCGAGACGGTGCGGCTGGCAGCGCTCGGCGTCGTGGCGAACACGCCGATGGCACGCGGGCGGTAGCGCTCAGGCGAACGAGAGCGAGCGGCGCTGCGGCGGGGCCAGGAAGCGGTCGAGGCCGAAGCGCCCGCTGCCGGTCAGCATCGTGCAGAGGAACACCGCGCCGTAGAGCAGCGCCATCTCCTTGTCGCCGAACGGGTC
>JBCCRG010000474.1:0-2556 GCA_039208155.1 Bacteroidota bacterium
CGCCACCCGCGCGCCGTCTCGGCGGTGGAGGAGCTGAGCGAGGGCCGCTTCCGCCCGATTTACGAAGCCGCGTCCGACAATCCGCAGGCTGCGCAGCGTCTCGTGCTCTGCTCGGGTAAGGTCTACTACGATCTCCTCGCCGCGCAGGAGCAGATGGACATCCCGGCCTCGGTCGGCCTCATCCGCGTGGAGCAACTCTACCCGTTCCCCGAGGCCGAGGTGCGCGCCGAACTGGAGCGCTTCGGGCACGTCACCGACGTGGTGTGGTGCCAGGAGGAGCCGCAGAACATGGGCGCGTGGTCGTTCGTGCAGCCGCACCTCGACCGCCTGCTCATGGAGCGCCACGGCGACTGCTGCGTCCGGCCGCAGTACGTCGGGCGCCCCGCCGCCGCCAGCCCCGCCACCGGCAGCGCCAAGGTCCACGCCGCCGAGCAGGACCGGCTGGTCAGCGAGGCGCTGAATGGTTAGGAAAACATGTGGTGGAAGAAAAAGCGTCTGAGCGAAGAGACAGCGCGCAAGCGCCGTGTTCAAGTCCGCGCCTTCATTGCTGCGGGGACCGAGGTAGAGCGGCACCCGCTCAATACCCCTGGTCCGTTTTTCGTTGAACGAGGCCACTGCATCGCGTGCAGGTCTCCGGAACTCGCCGCGCCTGATCTCATGCGGTATGGAGGCAGTGGCGTTGACGAAGGGTGCTATTTCCAACGACAGCCGTCGACGCCAGGTGAGGTAGAACAAGCAGTCAACGCCGTGCAGGTGTCATGCGGCGAAGCCGTACGCTATGCAGGGGAAAACGAAGCAATCATTCAGGCTCTCGGAGGGTAACGGGCACCGCAACCAATGAACAGCGAACTCCTCGTCCAAGTCACAGAATCGCCGGAGGGCGGCTACGAAGCGCGTGCGCTCGGTCACTCGATCTACACCGAAGCCGACACACTCGACGATCTGCGGGCGATGGTGCGCGACGCCGTGGCCGTGCACTTTGACGAAGCAGAGCGCCCGAAGCTAATCAGGCTGCACATCGTGCGCGAGGAAGTGCTAGCCGCATGAGGTTGCCGCGAGATCTTGACGGGAAAGACCTCATCAAGCGACTTCGCCGACTGGGCTACGTGAAGACGCGCCAATCAGGCAGCCACGTTCGGCTGACGCGGACGAGCGATGCAGAAGAGCACCACGTGACCATCCCACTACATAGCCCGCTGCGGGTAGGCACGCTCAACGCGATCCTGACGGACATCGCAACGCACCTGGATATGACCAAGAGCGATCTCATTCGACAGATCACACGATGAGTACCGCGTCAACAGCGCTCCTCCTGATCGATATCCAGCAAGGTCTGGACGACCCGAAGTACGGCGCGCGCAACAACCCGGACGCGGAGGCCAACATGGCGCGGCTCCTCGCGGCGTGGAGGTCCGCGTGGCGGCCCGTCGTCCACGTCAAGCACAACTCCACGTCGCCGGCCTCGCTCTTGCGTCCGGAGCTTCCAGGCAACGTCATCAAGCCCGAGGTCGCCCCGTGCGACGGCGAGCCGCTCTTCTCGAAGAGCGTCCACAGCGCGTTCATCGGGACCGATCTCGAAGCCTACCTCCGCGCAGAAGCTATCAGCGCGCTCGTGGTCGTGGGCCTGACGACGAACCACTGCGTCTCGACGACGGTGCGCATGGCGGCCAATCTCGGTTTCACGGTCAGCGTCGTCGCCGATGCGACTGCTGCGCACGAGGCCGTCGGCTACGACGGGCGCCAGTTCACCGCAGACCAGATCCACGAGGCCGCGCTCGCTAGCCTACACGCAGAGTTCGCGACGGTCCGAACCACTGCCGACGTGCTGGAGGAAGTCGGTGAAGGAGGGCGACGGTAGCGCGTTTGCGCGGAGGAGTGTAGTCGCGGGACTGGCAGACAGCTCGCTCCGGCGCGTCTGCCGTCACGGCACCCTCGGCGTGCGCGATATTGGTGGGGCCATCGGCCTAAGCGCTTGTGTTGCCCCTCCATAAACCTCCGTTGCTCTTCCCTTGGAATAATCAAAAGGGGCAGATACTTTCGCGGGCCCAGCCGCCCACCAGCCCCCGAGGCTCTAACTTCCGGACGCATGCGTAGCTCACTCCCCTCGAAGCATGTCGGCGTGGCGCATCTGCTCCGCGTTTCGCTTCTGGGCGTCGCGTTGGCGCTCGGCCTCGCCCCCCACGCGCACGGCCAGGAGTATGCCCCGGGCGAAGACCCAAGCGTGGACTTGATGCGGGGCGAGATCGTGGTCTCCACGAACCTGGCCCCTGGAACGCCGGTCGAGGTGGAGGCCAACGAGGAGGAACTGGGCGTCTACATCGTGGACCGCCTGCAGATGATCAAGCTGGCGCACACCCTGGGGGCGGTCGAACTCCGCCTCAACGCGGAAGGCTACGAGCCATTCACGCAGCAGCTCGAGAACGGCATGCTGGTAGACGCCGTGGAGGCGCAACTCGTGGCGGTGCCGCCGTCGGTGTCGCCCGTGTGGCCGCTTGCGGTGCTCGTTGCGCTGTGCCTCCTCGTCGGCGGCGGCATCTTCGCGCTCCGTGCCCGGCG
>JBCCRG010000475.1:0-2535 GCA_039208155.1 Bacteroidota bacterium
CCCTAGACAGGGGGAGTTGGAGGGGGTAGACCTACCGCGCAGGGTGTAGCCTCGTGGCCAGACGTTCGACCACCCCCAGCCCCTCCTGTCCAGGAGGGGAGCTTTGACTGCGCTCCATCGCCTGACGAAGCCGGTGCCACGCCGTCTTTCAGCCGCCGGATGACCTTCGCCGGGACACCTGCAACGACGGTGTAAGGCGGGACATCCTTCACGACGACCGCGCCTGCCGCCACGACCGCCCCGCGCCCAATCGTCACGCCCTTGAGCACGGTGCTGCGGATCGCCAGCCAGGCATCGTCCTCAATCACGATGGGGGCCTGCTTGCCCGCGTTCGAGAGGTCGCCGACGGCGTGGAAGTCGGAGTCCATCACCACCACGTGCGGCGCGATCTGGACGTTCTCGCCAATCGTGATGCCCGCTCGCGCCGAGAGCGACGCCCCGTGGTTGATGAACGAGCGCGCGCCAATACGGATCGTCGCGTCCGGTCCGGCCGACAGTTCCGTCGTCGCGACGCGCGAGCGGATCGCGACGCGGTCGCCGATCTCGATGGTACCGGCAGCATTGACGCGCGGCGCGCCGTCGAGCGTGACGAGGCGGCCGAGGCGGCAGCGCCACAGCCGGAGGCGCGCGTTGGCTACGCGATAGGCTGCTCCTAGAACACGGGTGAGACGAGACATGAGTGGGTGGCGGTGACCCTGGCACAGGGTCCGTTTACCGTCATCTCCGACTTGATCGGGGATCCATGCGATCTAGACAGCGAGCACAAAACGTCATCAGCTAGTGCGCTGCATCCGATGGATCCCCGCCTGCGCGGGGATGACTCTGGGTGGGAGTTAAAGGCCGTCTAGGCTGCGAGGCGGAAGGCGGGCTCGGCAGCGATGGGGTTCGGCACAGCGGTGGGAACGGGAGCGCCCGCGACCTCCTCGTAGATCTCAACGAGGCGCCCGGCGGTGCGCGCCCACGAGAAGTGCTCGGCGCGGGCGAAGCCCTGACGGCGGAGGTCGGCCTGGAGCGTCGCGTCGGCGAGGACGTGGCGGATCGCGCTCGCGAGCGACGATGGCTGCGTCGGCTCGATCAGCACGGCGGCGTCGCCCGCCACCTCCGGCATCGACGCCGCGCGTGAGGTGATGACAGGCGCGCCGCAGGCCATCGCTTCGAGGATGGGGATGCCGAAGCTCTCCCGCAGCGACGGGTAGAGGAACAGCGCGGCCTGGCTGTAGATCGCCGGGAGGTCGGTGTTCGCCATGTAGCCCGGCAGGATGAAGCGCGGCGCGAGGTCGAGCGCGTACAGCGCACGCAGGTGCACGTCGAGCGCCTCGCGGGCGTAGTCGGCGATCACGAGCGGCGTCGGGGCTCCGCCGTCCTGGGCGACGCGGCGGGCGTACTCGACGTAGGCCGTGATCACGCCGGGGAGGTTCTTTTTCGGGTCGGTGTTGCCGAGGAAGAAGAGGAAGTCCTCGGGCAGGCCGTAGCGCTGGCGCACGCGGCGCTGCTCGGCGGCGCTCTCGACGGGCCGGAAGTGCGCGCCGACGCCGTTGTAGACCACATCGAGCTTCGCCTTCATCTCTCCGGCGGGCATCGGCAGCGTGTCGAGGATGCGGCGGCGCTCGTACTCCGACACGGTCAGCACCTTGGCGGCGCGGTTCGCGACGCTCGGGACTACCTGGCGGCGGTAGAGGTTACCGAGGCGCTGGTACCACGTCCCGCTCCCGCGCAGGATCGCCGAGGCGCGGCCTTCGAGGTAGATCACGTCGTGGACGGTCACGACCGTCGGGACGGGGCTGTTGAGCGGGGCCGTGTTGCTCGTGCAGTGCAGCACGTCCACGCCTGCCTTCTTGGCGGCCTGCGGCAGCGCGACCTGCTCCCAGACGGGGTAGCTCGGCGCGTCGAGTTCGTAGACGAAGAGGTTGCGGGACGATTCCAGGCACGGGTCCTCGCCAGGCTTCACGAAGACAACGTACTCGTGCTCGTGGCCGGGCTGCTCTGAGAGCTGCTGGAGGTGGCGCAGCGACTCGAGCGCGACGATGTCCATGCCGTGCTTCTTGCGCCGGAAGATGCGTTGCGCTTCGATGCCGATTCTCATGGGGTCGAAGGTCTTAGGTCAAAGGTCGAAGGTCCGCTGCCGTCTCCGAAGCCGCGCCCTTGCGGACCGGCGGCCTGGAACCTGGGACCTGCGACCCAGCCCCGTGGGGCGTGTGGATGAAGGTGCGGTTGCCGTTCGGGCTGCGGAGGAGCGCGCGGACCATCCGCCAGACGCCGCCGGGGAGGTGCAGCACCGCGCTGAGCACGTCGCCGCGCAGCAGCTTCGCGGGGATCGCGACGAAGAGCGCGAAGCCGAGCACGGCCGTCAGGACCACCCACGGGAGCGCCGCGTCGAGGCCGCCGAGGAGGAGCGCGAGGCCCGCCGCGACGGGCAGCCCGGCGATGAGGAGCGCGCGGGGCGGGAGCGCCATCTGGAAGACCTTGTCCGCGTAGTCGACGCGCCCGCGCAGGAGCGCCCGGAGGCCGCGCGCGGCGTGGCGGCGGAGGTAGTGA
>JBCCRG010000476.1:0-2524 GCA_039208155.1 Bacteroidota bacterium
CGCGGACGGCGACGGCTGGAACCTCCTGGGCAACCCCTTCGCGGGCATGCTGAGCGTCGCCAACATCGGGTCCTGGAGCGGCACGGCCGGACTCCAGAGCACCGTCGGGCAGATGTGGCAGTGCGTCCCCGACACGTCGCCCACCGTCGAGTGCGTGGGGAGCTACACCACCACGACGCTGGCGGGCAACGAGATTCCGGTGTGGCAGGGCGTGTTCTACCAGGCCACAACGGCGGGCACGCTCGAGGTGCCGATCTCTGCGCGCGGCACCTCGCAGAGCCGCCAGCAGCAGCCCGCGCTCCTCGCCTTCCACCTCGACGTCACGGACGCTGCGAGCGGCGTGCGCCGGACCGACCGCGCCGCCGTGCTCGTGCTCGACGACGACGCGCTCCCTGAGCAGGACGCCCTCGACGCCGAGAAGCTGTCGCCGCTGACCTACCCGTACGTGGCGCTCGCTTTCGAGGGCACCTCGGAGGAGGGCCCGGTGCTCCTCGCGCAGGACGCCCGCCCGCTCACAGCCACGGAGGCGTTCTCGATCCCGCTCGTGCTGGAGACGGCCGGGCTCGCAGGCACGGCGACGCTCACCTGGCCCCAGCAGACGCTCCCCGACGGCTGGCGCGTCCAGCTGACCGACCGCGTCACTGGCACGACGGTGGACCTCGCGGAAGCCGATGTCTACACCTTCGAGGTAGCCGGGGCGGCGCGCACGTCGTCGCAGGCGATCTCGGCGCTGAGCCGCATGGCCGAGGCCGGCGTGTCGCTGCGCGCATCCGACACGCCCCGCTTCGACCTGCACGTGCTGCCGCCTACGGCCACCGCCGCCGACCCGGAGGAAGCCCCGCGTGAACTCGCGCTGGCACCGCCCTACCCCAACCCGACGACCGGGGCGCTGTCGCTCACCTACTCCCTGCCCAGTGCCACCTCGGTGCGCCTGGCCGTCTACGACCTGCTGGGCCGCACGGTAGCCGTCCTCGCCGACGGCGAGCAGGCGGCTGGGACCTGGCAGACCACCTGGGACGCGTCTACGGCTGCTGCGGGGGTCTACGTCGTGCGCTTCGAAGCCGCCGGGCAGGTCCAGACCCAGAAGGTGACCGTGACCACGCGGTAATCCACCTCGATCCGTGGCCGACTTGGCTCACGGGCTCCGAGCGTAAACAACGCCCCTCAGATGGTTGCAGCGTCTGAAGGGCGTTGTTGTGCGAATCGGGCGCGGCGGCACTGTTCAGTCGGACGTTGCACTGACAGGGCGCAGTCCGTTCAGGCAGAGTTCGACGATCAATTCCTCACGGTCGGCGAGGTAGGCGGCCCACTCCTCCTTGCTGGCCCCCACGTAGGCGCGGACCAACCCACCTCCCACGGACGGGAAGAACGTCATCGACACGATGAACGTGGTGAATGCCAGGAGGCTGATCGGCCGGATCTCGCCCGCCTCGATGGCCGCGTCTAGCTTCGCCTGCATGGCCTCGCTGCCCACCGGGAATTCTAGGCGGATGGCTTGCCGCCAGCGCTCGGGGTGGTGGTGCAGTTCCGAGAGGATGTAGCCCACGAGGTAGGGATGGTCGTCCATCATCGCGAGGTCCGCCGCGACGAGCGCCCGGAGGAACTCCCCGAAGGGGCCGCTCGACTGCATGGCGGGCTCGAACCGGCGGTAGGTCGTCCGCACCGCGCGCATGAAGACCGCTTCGGCGAGGCGGTCCTTGCTGCGGAAGTAGTAGTGCAACATCGACTTGTTGACGCCCGCCTCGTTGGCGATCTCCTGCATACGCGCACCATCCGTCCCGCTGCGCAGGAAGACGCGCTGAGCGGCATCGAGGATGTTGGCCTCGGCCGCGTCCTCCTCAGGGTTGACCGGCGCGCCAGGCAGGGCCGGCGGCAGGTCGGGCATCGTCGGGTTCGAGTCGGGTGCAGACATGGACTTCGGGGGAGGGCAGGGTGACCTGAACGCTACGGGCACACGGATGCATCGCGGGCCCCTCAGGATACCGCCCGGAGGCTCTGACGTTCGGCTGTCCGGGGATCGCTTAGCGCCATGGCGCTCGTGGTGCTGAAGTGGGGGGGCGCAGGAGGGCAACGGACGAGATATGGAGGTTCGGTTGGGTGCAGGGATTGGGGACCTGCTCAGGCGGGCCGACGCAGACGACAGGAAGGACTCCCTACGTAAAGAACGCGTGAACAGACGGGTGCTATTCGGCTTTTACGCGCTGATTTCGACGATTTGAACTTTTTCAACCAGTTGGTCCAACTGCATGAATGATTTGGACGAAACAGCACTATTCGGGTTGGGTTGTATGAATCAACCAGATAGTTGATCCTATTGGATCGACGTTTCGGTGTGCCCTTCTCCAGCCGCCCATCCGTCCCATGTCTCTGTCTCGTCTTGCACGGCACGTCTTGCCATCGGCCCTCCTGGCCCTCGTCCTTCTTCTCGTCCATCTAGCCCCCCATGCTCATGCGCAGGTACGCGCTGACGCCAGCGTGCCCGCCTCGCTTGCGAACGCAATCGACATCGAACTCGGCCAGCTTC
>JBCCRG010000477.1:0-2494 GCA_039208155.1 Bacteroidota bacterium
CGGCCTCCTCAAACCCGATCGCGGCACCGTCTCGGTTGCTGGCCAGGACCTCTACGAACTGTCAGAGGGACAGCGCGATGTGTTCCGCGGCAAGCACATCGGCATCGTCTTTCAGCAGCTTCACCTCGTCTCGGCCCTCTCAGTGCTGCAAAACCTGTTGCTTGCCCCTTCGATGGCCGGGCTCTCGCCCGACCGCGCCCGCGCACGCACTTTGCTTGACGCGCTTGGTATCGCCGACAAGGCGAAGGCCTACCCCGACGAGCTCTCTCAGGGGCAACGGCAACGCGTTGCGCTCGCGCGGGCGCTCATGAACCAACCCGGTCTCCTCATCGCCGACGAGCCAACGAGTGCGCTCGACGACGGCAACGCGGAGGCCGTGGCCGACCTTCTCCTCGACACAGCCAACCGGGAAGGCGTCACGCTCCTGGTGGCGACCCACGACGCACGCATCGCCGATCGCTTCGAACACCGGCTGGAACTCCCCCTCGTGAGCGCCGAGGCCGAGCTGGAACGCGAATAGGTCGTTCCCGTCCCTCAGCCGCCCCTACTCCCCCGAAGCGAAGCGGAGAGGGCGGAGAGGGCGGCGCGCTGCGGAGCCGTTCATTGCGTCCGAGTCGTGCTGCGCGCGGTAGGCGGCGTCGTGCATGCGCTCGACGTCCTCCGGCGCGATGCCGAGAACCCGCTGCGCCTCACGGAGCTCAACGTGCTCGTCGAACTCGATGCTCTCGTCGGCGAGCGCAATGTCGATAAGGTTGAGCATCAAGCTCTGGCGGATCACTTCATCAGCACCCTTGAGTTGCTCTAGGCAACGCCCCAGCGACGGTGGGTCGATGGCGAGCTGGAAGACCTGCTTGCGCGCGTCGGATGAAAGTGGATCGAGGTCCAGCGTCTCGAAAATCAAGGACGACTCGCTATCGTCCACGTTGTGATCGGCGTCGGCGATGGCAAACAGGGCTCCGTAGAACGCGAGGCGCTGGGATTCGGGGAGCGTTCCGAGATCGAGCACGTCGGGAGACAGCGAGGACATGAGGGGTGCAGATCAGTTGGGGTGAGAGGAGGCGAGAAAGTACGCCCGAGCGGTATTCGCGCGCTCTCGACAGGAACGCACCCGGCTGCGCGCTTGGTCGGCCGATTCGAGCCAACTCGCCGCCTGCCTCATTCTCTAGTGCCTTGTCCTCGTCACGCTGCCTCGCAGCTTCAGCGAGCGGACACAGGCAGTCCGAGCGCTCGCCCCAGGTGGTCGAATGCCGCTGTGAGCGTGCGGGGTTTGTAGCCAAGCTCCGTCTCCGCGCGCAGGATGAGGAGTGGCGTCGCCGTCGGGCGTGGGTGCTCCGGGTGGAGTTCGTCGGCCGTGATCGGCGCGATGAGCGACGGGTCGAAGCCAAAGTGACGGGCAAGGCGCTGGGCGAAGTCGTACACGCTCATCGTCTCGCGCCCGGCGAGGTGATAGATCCCGGCTTTGCCCTGCCACTCGATGCGGAGCAGTCCGTCGGCTAGGTCGTCCACGAAGGTGGGCGTGCGCATCAGGTCCGTGACGACGCGGACGGGCTCGCCTGCCTCCAGCGCGGCGCACAGCCACGTCGCGAGGTTGCGTCGGCGGAGGTCGTCGCCGGTGCCGAAGACCAGCGCGGTACGTGCGACCGCCCACCGGTGGAGGCCCGCGCCACGCACCGCGTTCTCGGCCGCCAGCTTCGAGCGCCCGTAGAAATTGACCGGGGCCGGGTAGTCATCCTCGGCATAGGGCGGCTGCTCGCCATCGAAGACGAAGTCGGTGGAGACTTGGATGAGGCGCGTCCCGTGGGCGCGGCACGCGCTCGCGAGCGTCTCGACGGCCTCGACGTTGACGGCCCAGCACGCCTCCTTGTCTGTCGCGCACGCCTCTACCTTCGCCATCGCGGCGCAGTTGATCACCGAGCGCGGCGCGAAGTCCATGAACACGTCGCGGACGGCCTGTGCGTCGGTGAGATCGAGCGGGACGTAGCCGCAGTTGCCCGTATCGAACCGAGGCAAGTCTTCGCGGCTCGTCGCCAGCACGTCGACCTCGGGCACCGACGCGAACCGCCGCACGACGGCCTGGCCGACGAGGCCGTTGGCTCCGGTGACGAGGACGCGGTGGTAGAGCATGTCGGGCGCAGGGCCGTGATGAATCGAGCAGAGTGGCGCTGACGAAAGCTACGCAGGCATTGTGCCAGAAACGACCGGCCGCCTACCGTTCGGCCTCGGGCATCGCCGCTTGGATGTAATCGCGGAGGTGCGTGGCGTCGCTGAGTTGGAGGCGACCGCTGAGGATGAGGCGCAATTCGCGGCGGCGGGCAGCACCCTCGTAGCGCTCGTGGTCGTCGTCTGTCTCGGGCGCGACGGGGGCCACCGGGATTGGCCGGCCGCTCTGGTCGACAGCCACGAAGGTGTAGTACGCCCGGTTGCTCAGCCGCCGCTCTCCCGTGCCCGTGTTCTCCGCCCAGACGCAGATCTCGGTCTCCATCGAGCTGGTGAA
>JBCCRG010000478.1:0-2476 GCA_039208155.1 Bacteroidota bacterium
CGAGACGCTCGACGAACTCGCAGGCTTCACGCGCGCGATGCGCCGCCACGCCGTGCAAGTCGACGCGGGTCACGACGACGCCATCGACCTCTGCGGCACCGGCGGCGACTCGATGGGCACGTTCAACATCTCGACGGCGGCGGCCTTCGTCGCGGCAGGTGCGGGCGTGCCCGTCGCGAAGCATGGCAACAAGGCGGTGTCGTCGAAGGCGGGCAGCGCCGATGTGCTCGACGCGCTCGGCGTGAACACCTCGCTCCGCAAAGAGGGCGTCGAGGTGTGCCTGCGCGAGGCGGGCATCGCGTTCCTATTTGCGCCCTACTTCCACCCGGCGCTCAAGCACGTCATGCCCGTACGGCGGGCGCTCGGCGTGCGGACGTTCTTCAACATTCTCGGGCCGCTGTGCAACCCGGCGGGCGTGAAGCGCCAACTCGTGGGCGCGTTCTCCGAAGACACCGCGCAGATGATGGCGCGCATCCTGCTGCGCCTCGGCTCGGAGCACGTCGTGGTCGTCTACGCGCACGACGGCCTCGACGAGCTTTCGACGACAAGTCCGACGACGATCTACCAGACCGGCAGCGACGCCTACGACGGCGGGATGTTGCACCAGATCGTGGAGCCCGAGCGCTTTGGCCTCGCCCGCGTGAAGGCGAGTGACCTCACCGGCGGCACGAAGGAGGAGAACGCCGAGATCGTCCGCGCCATCCTCCGCGACGAGGCCGGACCGAAGCGCGACATCGTGCTCCTGAACTCGGCCTACGCGCTCCTCGCCTCCGGCCGCTTCGACGGCCTTGAAGCCTGCCTTGCCGCCGCGAGCGACAGCATCGCCTCCGGCCGCGCCCTCGCCAAGCTCGACGCGCTCGTCGAGGTGTCGAACGATGTAGTAACCACAATGTAGCCCTACAACTCCCCCTGCCCCACTCCCCTTGAAGGGTCGCGGGGCTGTCCACCTCACGTGTGAGGGGGACAGTTCTGAGGAGCGACCGAAGGGAGACGACGCAAGAACGGGGGGAGCCGCACCAGCACCCATACTCCCATGCGCAGCATCACCTACAGCGAGCGATTTACCAGCGGGCCCTCGTCCGCGGCGGCGCTCCACTACCGGGGCCACGCCGCCGTCTGGCGCGTCGTGCCCGCCCCCCTCGCCATACGCCGCTAACGCTCCCCCCCCTTCCGCCCGACTCATGTCTATCCTCGACTGCATCGTCGCCGACACGCGCGACCTCGTCCAACGCCGCAAGGCGACCGTCCCTGCCGCCGTCCTCGAAGCGCGCCCCGCCTTCCGCGCCCCCACGCTCTCACTCGCCGACGCGCTACGCCGCCCTACCATCAGCAATGGGGACCCGGCCGCACCGCCCGCCGTCATCGCCGAGATCAAGAAAGCCTCGCCGTCGGAGGGCGTCATCCGGCCCGACTTCGACGTGCCCGGTATCGCGCGGCAATACAAGGCCGCAGGCGCCGCCGCGATCAGCGTGCTCACCGAGCCGACCCACTTCCAGGGCGCACTTGGCAACCTCGACACGGCGCGGTTTGCGACGGACCTCCCGCTCTTGAGGAAGGACTTCATCGTGGACCCCTACCAACTCGTCGAGGCGCGCGCTTTCGGAGCCGACGCGGTGCTGCTCATCGCAGCGGTGCTGGACGCGGCCGAACTGCGCGATTTGCACCAAGCGGCGACCGACCTCGGGCTGAACTGCCTCGTGGAGGTCTACGACCCGAGCGAGTTGGAGCGCATCGACCTTGACCAGGTCGAGATCCTCGGCGTCAACAACCGCGACCTGCGCACCTTCGAGGTGGACATCGACCATAGCGTGCGGGTGCTGGAGCGCGTACCCGATCGCATCGTGACGGTGAGCGAGAGCGGGCTCCAGAGCGCAGCCGACCTCGCGCACGTCCGGCGCGGCGGCATCGACGCCGTCCTCATCGGCACCGCGTTCATGCGCGCGGCGAGGCCTGGCGACGCGCTGCGGACCCTCGTCGAGGGCACCCAGCGCCGTTTGGCTTCGCCTCTGCGGCTGGCCGTCTAAGCCCTCAACCAGGCTTTTGTCCCGTGTACGGGCCGCTGCGACGCTACGAATGCCGTCGCAGCGGCCTCACTTTTTTAGGGGTGCCTATTTCGAAACCCCTTCCAGCGAGGAGTAGCGGCCCTTGCCTCCTCGCTTCATTAGTTCTTGACACGTCTAAGCAGGAGGCGTCGCCGGTGGTGGATCGGCGACGAAAACCGCTTTCAGTGAGGACGGGCGTCCTTCTCGGAAATAGGCATAATGGACAGAAACGTCCTGCCTTAGAAATTTAGTTGTGAGCCTGCTCTCCGTTCATTCAATTGGGCCCCACATCGCCGGGCGTGTTTGTTGCACACCCTGAATCCTGTTTTTCCCTCCGAAATCAAGACGGGTTTCCACCCCAATAGACACGCTCGGGTCCATCTCCCCCGCCACCCCGTTCTCTCACCCAAAGATGGCCTGATGTTCCGCCTCAC
>JBCCRG010000479.1:0-2459 GCA_039208155.1 Bacteroidota bacterium
TCGAGGCCGGTGTTCTCGATGGCGACGAGGTAGACCTCGACGTCGTCGGGGTACTGCTCGCGGAGGATCTGGCGCGCGTAGCTGAGCGCCTGGTTCCACTTGAGCACGTGCAGGAAGACGAGCGGGTCGCTGTTGACCTCGCGTTCGAGCTGCTCGGCGGGGACCTTGAAGACGGTCCCGACCGGGTGCCCGGTGTTGAGCGCCGCATCGACGAAGCGGAGCCGGTCGTGGCCGCGCAGCTGGAAGAGCACCTCGAAGGCCGAGGTCCCCATGTCGAAGACGGTCACGCCGGCGTCGTCCAGCGCCGCACCGAAGCGCGCCTGGAGTTCCTGCACGATGCACACGCCGACGGCGTCGTCGCCGCGTACGGGGTTGCCGAATCCGAGAACAGCCGTAGGCATAGCGCGGGGCGTCTAGAGCTTGAACGTGGAGAGTTCTTGGCCGTCGGCGTCGTGGGCGTGGACGGTGCAGACGAGGCACGAGTCAAACGAGCGCGCGACGATGCCCACCTCGACCGGGTCGTGCTCGTCCTCGATCTCGATACCGGTCAGCGCAGACTCGATCGGGCCCATCTGCCCCTGCTCGTCGTTCGGGCCGATGTTCCAGGTCGTCGGGGCGATCACCTGGTAGTTCTTGATGACGCCGTCCTGGATCTCGATCCAGTGGGCGAGCGCGCCGCGGGCGGCCTCCGTCGCGCCGAAGCCGACGCCGTCGCGCTCCTCGGGCTTGATGTAGAACTCGTCGTCGAGCCGGACCTCAGTGAGCCACTTCATGATGTTCATGTAGAGTAGCGGCCCCTCGTGGACGCGGGCGAGCGAGCGCGTGAAGACGCTCGGGCCCTTGACCCGCATGATGTCGTTGAAGAGGGTGTTCTTGGTCTGGTGCTCCAGGTTGTCCGGGTTGCCGAACATGATGCAGCGCGCGAGCGGGCCGACCTCAGCCGCGTGACCCATGTAGCGCGGGGCCTTCGACCAGGAGTACTTGTCCTCGAAGTTGGTCTCGTCGAGGATCTGCGAGGGGAGCGGCGTCGGGATGGGCTCCTTCCAGGGGTGCGCCGCGTCGTAGTCGTCGTACCACGAGTGCTTGACGTGCTCCATCACCTCCATGTGGTCGAACGTGTGGTAGCGCTCGCCATCGAAGAAGCCGCTCGGGCTGATGAGCGCCTGGTTGCGGCCCTCGATGGTGGGCGTGTTGTAGCGGTCCTTGTGGAGGTACGTGCCGTAGGCGAGGAACTTGCCGACGCCCTGGCCGATCTCGTCGTAGCCGTAGTCGAGCGCGGCGCGGATGAAGAGGCCGAGGTCGCTGTTGCGATGGCTCTCGTTCTCCTCGACCCAGGCCATGAGGTCGTCCCACGTCTGGATCTCGAGGTAACGCTCGATAGAGCAGCCGAGCCAGACGGGTTCGAGCCAGTTCTGGCGGTACTCGTTGAGGATCGCCGTGGCGCGGGTGATGTCGCTCAGGCGCGGGGCGCACATCACGCCGCCGGGGACCATGTAGGACGAGTGCGGCCACTGCCCGCCGAAGAGCGCGTACACCTCGACCGGCTTGGCGCTGATGGCGATGCCCTTCTCGAATGAGGTCCCGACAAAGGCGGCGAAGCGGCGCGCGACCTCGTCGTAGAGCGGCTGGTTGGCGAACTTCTTGTTCACCATGTCGGTAGCGAAGATGGCGTAGAACCAGCGCGGGATGCTCTGGATCGTCTCACAGGCCTGCCCGATGGCGCGCAGCAAGAGCGCGTTGGGCGAGAGCTTGGTGCCCCACGCCGTGTCGAGCGCCGAGGAGGCGCAGTAGAGGTGCGAGCCGCCACAGATGCCGCAGATGCGCGGCGTGACGATGAGGCCCGACTGCGGGTCCTTGCCCTGCATGATCTGCTCGTAGCCGCGGAACATGGAGGCCATCGTGTAGGCTCGGGTGACGGTACCACCGTCGATCTCGACGCGCACGTCGAGGTCGCCCTCGACGCGGCCTACGGGGGAGATGTGTAAGGCTTTGGTGGCCATGAAGTCTGGGGTCTATGGCTAGGGGTCGGTGGCTGGGATGGCCTTGCCGGATGCAAACCCGGAATCCCAGCCTGGAAAGAAGGACGGGCGGCAGGAGCAGAGGGTCTAGTCCCTCCTCCCTGCGTCCTGCCGGACCGCCCTAGGGCGCTGCCGCCGAGGGCGTGAGGTCCTCGCTACTTCGAGCTTTCCGCCCGCTTGTGGTTGTGCGGGTAGAGGAACTTGGTCATGCCCGCCTTGAAGTAGTAGACCAGCTTGTTCTCGCCCGTCGGGACGTCCTTCGGCAGGAGACCGAAGTGCTTCGGCGTCTGGAGGACCGAGCCCTTCGCGAGGTCGTGGTGCGGGAAGCCCGGCTCCGTGCAGCCGAGGCAGGGGTGGCGCGCCCGCGTCTTGGAGGACGTCCGATTCCAGAGGATGTTGTTGCACGACGCCTGCGTCATCGGCCCGCGGCAGCCCACCTCA
>JBCCRG010000480.1:0-2433 GCA_039208155.1 Bacteroidota bacterium
CCCGACCACGACAGAATCGTTCCAGGGGATCGCGAAGAGCACGCGGCCGTCGTCGGTCTTGGGGACCATGATGGCGGTGTCGCCCGGCAGGAATTCCTTGTCGAGGACGATGTGGATGCCCTGGCTGGCGGTCACCATCGGTTTGACGTTGGGGTTGTCCATGCGGCGGACGCCGTCGGTCCACACGCCAGTCGCGTTGATGACGCAGCGGGCGCGGATCTCGTAGCTGTCACCCGATTCCACATCGCGCGCCGTCACGCCTGCGACTTCGTCGTTCTCCTTCAGCAGGCCCGTCACCTCGACGTAGTTGAGCAGCACGCCGCCCTGCTCCGCCGCCGTCTGCGCCATGTTGACCGCGAGGCGCGCGTCGTCGAACTGGCCGTCGTAGTAGAGCACGCCGCCGTCGAGGCCCTCGGGTTCCAGCGTCGGGATCGCGTCGAGCGTCTTCTCTTTCGAGAGGTGCTTTGACCGCCCGAAGCCGGAGCGGCCTGCGAGGAGGTCGTACATCTTCATGCCGATGCCGTAGAACGGCCCCTCCCACCAGGCGTAGTTCGGGACGATGAACGGGAGGTCGTGGACGAGGTGCGGGGCGTTTTTGAGCAGCAGCCCGCGCTCCTTGAGCGCTTCGAGCACGAGCGAGACGTTGCCCTGCTGGAGGTAGCGCACGCCGCCGTGGACGAGCTTCGTGGAGCGGCTCGACGTACCCTTGGCGAAGTCGTGGCGTTCGAGGAGCAGCGTCCGGAAGCCCCGCGACGCCGCGTCGATGGCGCAGCCGAGGCCAGTCGCGCCGCCGCCGACGATGACGAAGTCCCACGGCGGGCTGCCGTCGGGGCCAGATACAGCGCCCTGGAGCGCGGAGAGCATGGTGTCGCGGTTCATAGGAAGAGCAGAGGAATGATTATGGAAAGTGAGGCCCCCGGGGCATCGGATTCGGCAGGGGCGGCATGCGCCGGAGTAGCCCCGGGTTCGGTAGGGGCGGTTTGCAAACCGCCCGTACAGGGGTAGCTAGGCTCCCGGCGCATCGGATTTGGTGGGGGCTGTCCGCAAACCGCCCGTCGTTTCAGGCGAGGCTATGCGGTGGCGGTTTCCTCCTCCTGCTCCCAGGCACGGGCGCGGTCGAGGGCGCGGCTCCAGCCGAGCATCAGGCGGTCGGCCTCCTCGCTGGCGAGGAGCGGCTTGAAGCGCCGGTCGACGGCCCACTGCTGGTCGATCTCCTCGGCGGAGTCCCAGTAGCCCACGGCGAGGCCCGCGAGGTAGGCGGCGCCGAGCGCCGTCGTCTCAGTGACGGCGGGCCGGACCGTGGGGGCCTGGAGGATGTCGGACTGGAACTGCATCAGCAGGTTGTTAGCCGCTGCGCCACCGTCCACGCGCAGTTCCTGGATGTCGATGCCGGAGTCTTTCTCCATCGCTTCGAGCACGTCGGCGACCTGGTAGGCGATGCCTTCGAGCGCCGCCCGCGCGAAGTGCGCCCGCGTAGTCCCGCGCGTGATCCCGACGACCGTACCGCGGGCGTACTGGTCCCAGTGCGGCGCGCCCAATCCGGCGAAGGCCGGCACCATGTAGATGCCGCCGTTGTCGTCCACCGACTTGGCAAGCGCCTCGATCTCCGGAGCCGAGCGGATGATCTGGAGCCCGTCGCGGAGCCATTGCACGACCGCCCCCGCGATAAAGACCGAGCCTTCGAGCGCGTATTCCATAGGGCTGTCGCCGAGCTTCCAGGCGACCGTCGTGAGGAGGTTATTCTCCGACGGGACGGCCTCGGTGCCGGTGTGCATGAGCATGAAGCAGCCGGTGCCGTAGGTGTTCTTCGCCATGCCAGGCTTGACGCAGCGCTGCCCGAACGTAGCCGCCTGCTGATCGCCCGCAATGCCCGCGATGGGCGTCTGCGAGGAAAAGATCTCGCCGGAGGTCCTTCCGTAAACCTCCGAGGACGACCTCACCTCGGGCAGCATCGAGCGCGGCACGTCGAGGATGGCGAGGAGGTCGTCGTCCCAGTCACCGGTGTGGATGTTGAAGAGGAGCGTGCGGCAGGCGTTGGTGACATCGGTGATGTGCAGCTTGCCGCCGGTCATGTTCCAGATGAGCCAGCTGTCGATGGTGCCGAAGGCGAGTTGCCCCGCCTCGGCCTTCGCCCGCGCCCCCTTCACGTTGTCGAGAATCCAGCGGACCTTCGTGCCCGAGAAGTAGCTGTCAAGGACAAGGCCCGTCTTCTGGCGGAAGGTCGCCTCGTGGCCCTGGTCCTTGAGTTGGTCGCAGAAGGCTGAGGTGCGGCGGTCCTGCCACACGATGGCGTTGAAGACGGGCTCGCCGGTGGTACGGTCCCAGACGACGGCCGTCTCGCGCTGGTTGGTGATGCCGATGCCCGCGATCTCGCGAGGCCGCAGCCCGGCGCGGGTGAGCGCCTCCGTCGCCACGCCGACCTGCGAGGACCAG
>JBCCRG010000481.1:0-2422 GCA_039208155.1 Bacteroidota bacterium
GCTGGGGCTGATCGGGCTAGACCGCGCCGTGACCACGCTCCTCGCCGGTGCCGGTGTCCTCGGCCTCGCCCTTGGCTTCGCATTCCAGGACATCGCAGCCAACTTCATCGCGGGCGTCCTGATCGCCGTGCGCTCCCCGTTCGACCTCGGCGACCTCGTCCAGACGAACGGCCACACGGGCACGATCTCCGACATCAACCTCCGCGCCACGCACGTGCGCACGTTCCAAGGCCAGGAGGTCATCATCCCGAACAGCCAGGTCTACCAGAACCCGCTCGTCAACTACACCCATGTGGGCTCCCGGCGCATTGACCTGGGGTGCGGCGTGGGCTACGGCGACAACCTCCAGTACGCCGAGGACGTCGCCAAGGAGGCGCTCTCGGCGGTCTCGACGCGCGATGCGGACCGCGATGTGACGCTCTTCTGGACCGAGTTCGGCGATTCGTCGATCAACTTCGTGGCGAGCTACTGGGTGGACTTCCAGGGCCAAGCCGACTTCCTCACTGCGCAGAGTGAGGGCATCAAGCGGCTCAAGACCGCCTTCGACGACAGCGGCGTGACGATCCCGTTCCCGATCCGCACGCTCGACTTCGGGCCGAACGGCGGCATCGACCTCCGCGAAATGCTCGGCGACAGCGCCTCCGGCGATGGGGCGAGCGGCAGCCCCCCTGCCAAGGCGTAGCACTACGGCGGGACGGGCGCCCGATTCTGCAGCCTGCGCGCTGTCACGCGCCTGCACCAAAGGCGTAGCTCTAATCGCGGAATTGCGCCCGTTTTCCTGCGTGAACGGCGGGCTCGGTTTATCGAATTGAGACGGCTCCGATACCACGGGAGACCTTCCGCGCGGCTGTCTGGCCGCTCTCCCTCGTATCGCCCACCCCCCGATGACCTACCGCTTCTTCGTCGTCGACGACGACCGCCACTACGCCCGCCTCCTCTCCTACCGCCTCGACAAAGACAAGCAGCACGAAGTCCGCGTCTTCCACTCCGGCGAGGATGCCCTCGACGCGCTCGACGAACGCCCCGACCTCATCCTGCTCGACATCATGATGCCGGGCATCGGCGGACTGGAAACGCTCCAGCGCCTCCGCAAGCGCGACCCCGACCTCCCCGTGGTGATGATCTCCGCCCAGGGCACCGTCGAGGTGGCCGTGCAGGCGATGAAGGGCGGCGCGCTCGACTACATCACGAAGGGCCAGGACGACCTCGTCAAGCTCGATGTCGTCGTCAAGAACGTGAAGGAGAAGGTGGCCCTCCAGCGCGAGGTCGAGAGCCTGCGCGGCGAGGTCGCGGAGAAGTACGGCCTCGACGAGATCGTGGGCGACAGCCCGGCTATGGAGGACCTCTACCGCACGATCCGCAAGACGCTGCGCGGCAACCTCACCGTCGCCATCCAGGGCGAGAGCGGGACCGGCAAGGAGCTCGTCGCTCGTGCGATCCACTTTAACTCCGACCGCGGGGCGGGGCCGTTCGTGGTCGTCAACTGCGCCGCGATCCCGTCCGAGCTGATGGAGTCGGAGTTCTTCGGCCACGAGAAGGGCTCGTTCACCGGCGCGCATGCGCGCAAGATCGGCAAGTTCGAGGAGGCTGACGGCGGCACCATCTTCCTCGACGAGATCGGCGAGCTCGACCTCGGCCTCCAGGCGAAGCTTCTGCGCGCGCTCCAGAACCGCGAGATCACCCGCGTCGGCGGCTCCGGCCTCATCAAGTTTGACGCCCGCGTGATCTCGGCGACGAACAAGGACATCCTGGGCATGATTCGCCAGGGGACGTTCCGCGAAGACCTCTACTACCGCCTCTTCCAGTTCCCGGTCGTCCTCCCGCCGCTGCGCGACCGCCAGCAGGACGTGCTCGTGCTGGCTCACCACTTCCTCACGTCGTACAAAGAGGAGTACCCGCAGTTCAAGGACAAGCTGTTCTCCTCCGAGGCCACGCGCGCGATTGCGGGGTACAACTGGCCGGGCAACGTCCGCGAGCTCAAAAACGTCGTCGAGCGCGCAGTGCTGATCGCCGACAACGAGCTCATCCAGCCGTCCGACCTGATGCTCGACACCAACGCGGCGCTCGTGCCGTGGAACGAGCGGGTGCACGCCGCCCCGGCCCCGAAGGCCGCGCGTGAGCCCGACGCCGGAGGCGACTCGTCGAGCCGCTTCGTGGCACCGCCCGTGCCGAAGGTGCCCGTGGCGGAGGCCCACGCTGAGGCGCAACCCGCGTCGGCAGGCGACGGTATAGACGCCCCGGAGCCGATCCTGGCCGCCGCCACGACGCCCGACGAAATCGTGCCGCTCGAAGACCTCAAGCGCCGCGCCGTCGAGCAAGCCTACCATGCCTGCGAGGGCAACGTGGACCGCGCCGCCGTCGAGCTCGGCATCGGCCGGGCGACGATGTACCGGCTCCTGAAGAAGTACGAGATCAACACGGA
>JBCCRG010000482.1:0-2384 GCA_039208155.1 Bacteroidota bacterium
CGGTTTGTGCAAACAACCGACGTCGGCTACGCGCGTGAGCACGTCATCGTGATGGACATGCCGCACTGGTCGCTGAATTCGCTCGCGCCCACGATCCGCGACGCCTGGAAGCGCGACGCCAGCGTGCTTGCTGTTACCGAGATGACGGGCCTGCCGACAAGCGTGGGCGCGCGGGGCTCCTACAGCCGGTGGGAGGGCGGCCCCGAGGACGCCGCTCCCATCGGTATCTATCAGAGCTGGGTCAGCTACGATGCGCTCGACGTGTTCGGTATTGACCTCGTCGCGGGGCGGTCGTTCGACCACGCCTTCGCCACGGACACCAGCGGGGCGGCCCTCGTCAACGAGACGGCGGTGCGCGCGATGGGCTGGACGCCCGAAGAAGCTCTGGGGCGATGGTTTGGCTTCGAGGAGCGTCGCATTATCGGCGTCATGCGGGACTTCCACTTCCACTCGCTGCACCTCCCCATCGAGCCCCTCATGTTTCGCCTCGACCTTGAGGAGTTGGGGACCGTCGCGGCGCGCGTGCAACCGAGCGACCTCGGGGCAACGTTCGGTCGCCTGGAGGCCGCTGCGGCGTCGCTGACCGAGTACCCCATCGAGGTGCGCTTCCTCGACGCCGAGTTCGACGCCCTCTACCGCGCCGACCGACGCCTCGGACAGACCTTCGGCTTCTTCACCGTCGTCGCCCTCCTCATCGCCTCGCTCGGGTTGTTCGGCCTCGCCGCCTTCGCCGCCGAGCAGCGCACCAAAGAGATCGGCATCCGCAAAGTCCTCGGCGCCGACGTGCTCGGCCTCGTACGGATGCTCTCGCTCGACTTCGTGAAGCTCGTCGCCGTGGCGTTCGTCGTGGCCGCACCGATTGGCTACGTGGTGATGCAGCGCTGGCTGGCCGACTTCGCCTACCGGATCGACCTCGGGCCGGGGCTCTTCGTGGTGGCGGGTGGCGGTGCGCTGGTGATCGCCGTGGCGGCGGTGAGCGTGCAGGCGCTGCGCGCGGCGACGGCGGACCCCGTGCGAAGCCTCCGCTACGAATAGCGCCCCACGTCCTCTCTGTCGCGGGATCGCCGTCCCATCTCTGACCCCGCGGCTACTCTTCTCCTCTCTGCTCTTCTCCACTCCGCCCTTCTCCTCACCTCACCTCGCTACGACCATGCTCAAGAACTACCTCCTCGTTGCCTTTCGGGGCCTGCGTGCCCACCGCGGGACGACGCTCCTCAACGTTGTGGGTCTGGCAGTAGGGCTCGCTTGCGCGCTCCTGATCGGCCTCTACGTGTGGCATGAGCTGAGCTACGACCGCTTCCATGCGCACGCCGACCGCATCGTCCGCGTGGCGAAGGACGAGCCGGGGTCGGATTTCATGGGGACGAGCCGGTACGCGCTTACGCCAGCCCCGATGGCAGAGGCGCTGATGCGCGACGTGCCCGAGGTGGAGTACGCCGCGCAGGTGCAGGCTGCGCAGGTGCTCCTGGGCACGGACTCGGACACGCGCGGCTACCGCGACGGCCTCTACGCCACGCGCCACTTCTTCGACGTGTTCAGCTTCGACCTCCTCGACGGCGACCCGGCGACGGCACTCGCCGAGCCCGGCTCGGTCGTGCTCACGGCATCGACCGCGCGCGCCTACTTCGGCGAGGCCAACGCGATCGGGCAGACGCTCGACGGGCGGTTCGACGACGAGCAGGCCGGGCTGACCGTCACGGGCGTCGTGGCCGACCCGCCGAGCAACAGCCACCTCGCCTTCGACTTCCTGCTGGCGATGACGACCTCGGAGTACTACACCCGCACCGTCGAACGAGACCGCTGGGGCAGCAGCGACTACCACACCTACGCCCTGCTCCGCCCCGACGCCACCGCCGACGACCTCACGCCTGCGCTGTCCGCGTTCGCCCAGACGTACATCGCGCCGCTCGACTTCTTCCGGGAGAACCCGGAGCGGCTGACGGTCTTCTTCACGCAGCCGCTCACCGACCTCCACCTGCGCTCCGATCTCAACTTCGAGTTGGGGCCGGGCGGCAGCGAGCGCTACGTGTGGCTGGTGGCGGCGCTCGGCGTGCTGATCCTGCTTTTGGCGTGCGTCAACTACACCAACCTCGCCACCGCGCGCGGAGCCACGCGGGCGCAGGAGGTCGGCGTGCGCAAGGCGGTGGGCGCGGGGCCGGCGCAGCTCACGGGGCAGTTCCTCGCCGAGGCGCTGCTGGTGACCTTCATCGCGCTGGGGCTGGCCGTGGCGCTGGCGCAAGTCGCGCTCCCGACCTTCAACGGCCTCGTCGCGCGAGACCTGTCGCTGGCCGTGTCGGAGACGCCCCTCCTCTGGATCCTCCTCGTCGTGGTGGGCCTCGGGGTCGGGGTGCTCGCGGGCGGGTATCCGTCGCTCGTGCTGGCGC
>JBCCRG010000483.1:0-2356 GCA_039208155.1 Bacteroidota bacterium
GAGCACCCGTCCGATCTCCTGCGGCGCGAGCTCCACCGTGCCAACCCCATCGCCGAGATCGGTCCCCACGCGGAGGCTGAAGCCCGGGTCGCGCGCCCGGGCTCCGTGCCACGCCAGGTCGACGTGCTCCGCCACGAGCGCGTTGAGATCGACGGGCCGTCGCTCACCACCACCGCTGCGGGCGTGGTCGAGCATCGCGCGTACGATGCCATCGGCGCGGCGCGCGTGTGCCTCGATGCGCTCGGCGTGGACACGGAGGTCTTCGCGGAGAGCCTGCACCTCCTCAGGGTCGACCTCGTCCTCCAGCTCCTCCAGCAGTTCGCGCGAGAGCGATGCGAAGTTGGTGACGAAGTTGAGCGGGTTCTTGATCTCGTGGGCGACCCCGGCCGTGAGCATCCCGAGCGAAGCCATCTTCTCCTGCTGCACGAGCCGCGCCTGCGCCGCCTTCAGGTCCGCAAGCGATTGGTTCAATTCCGCCGTGCGCCGCTCGACCAACCGTTCCAGGTCGCGGTTGCGCCGTTCAAGGGCGCTCGCGAGCGTCGCCCCGGGATCAAGGATGGGGTCTTCGACGGAGAAGTGCGCGTGGGCGAGGAGCCAGCGCCCGTCGAGTCGCTCCAGCACGAAGGTGTAGCGCGGTTCGATGGTATGCTCCTCCGGCTCGGCATGAATGAGCAGACGCAACTGCCCGGTCACGATGGCCAGGTCGTCGCGCAGCCGCCGCACGTCCGTCCAGATGCTGTCCCAGGTAGTCGCATGCGGCATCTGCGCTTGCTCGATGCGGATGGTAGCGACGAACGCTTCAGGGTTGGCATAGAAGTCGTCAGGGCCGGTGCCTAAGCCTGCAAAGTGGGGCGCGAGGAGCGCCTGTAAGCCATCCAGCACCGCGGGCTCCTCCGTCCCCAGTGTCTGGAAGAGGGCGACTACGGCCTCCATGATGTCAGCATCGCGCTCGGCGTCGTAGAGCATGGCAGACAGAGGCAGCTAGGTAGCGAAGGCAGCGTTGCCTCGCATGATAGCGCTCCGCCTCCCAAAACGAGCAGGCCCCACCGCCGCGTGCGCAGCAGTGGGGCCTATCACGCTTCTGAAAGCGAGATCAATCCGCTGAAGTGGCCGTCTCCGCCAGCGCCTTCATGGCAGGCAGCGCCTCTTCCATCGCGATCAGCGTCCGCGCACGCACGGCATCCGCGCCCTCAGGCAGGTCGAGGTCCTGCGAGCAGCCTGGGCAGGGGTTGTCGACCAGCCAGGCCGCTGCTGCCTCGTGCGAACGAGCCGCCGTTTCAGCGACGCGCTCGGCCGACCACACGCCTTCGAGACGCTGCAGGGCCGGTTGGATGAGCGATACGTCGGGATGCCCGTAGGCAACGAGGCGCTCCACGTGCGGCGCGAGGAGCGCCGCGTCTTCGACGAACGCGGGCGTCGCCTCGCTGCGCGCGAGCACCTTCGCGGCAAGCACCTGCTCGGCATGGTAGACCATCGGGTGGTCGGCGAGGGCCGCGAGGCCCGCTTCGAGTTCGGCAGCGATGCCGTCGAGCGTCGATGTCTGACGAAGCAGAAGGTCGAGATCGTAGGCGGCGTCGGTCAGCGTCTCCATCTGCGCAGCATAGACCTCACGCGCCGCAGGATCGCTGCTTGGAGGAACGGCCGGAGCTGATGTAGGCCTGATGATTGGGATATAGGTATCGACGGTGGCAGGCTGCATCGACACCGATGTGATGGGCGCTTCCCGGCAGCCCAGGGCGAGAGCGGCGAGTGCCACGATGAGAGTAAGACGGTACATGGGAATCTGGGGAATGCGCGCCTCGCTGTGCGGGACGCTGTTTGAGGGCAAAGGCAACGAAGCGGTCAGCCAGGACCGAGGCTGCCCCATTGACCTTGGCCCGTCTGGTACTCGCCCTTTCCGTCTGCGCAGTCGCTCTGCCCTTGGCGGTCGCTATCGCTCTAGCCGACGTCTCGCTCTCCGTAGAGCCCGCTTCAGTTGGCTAGAAGCTTCTCCCTGACAGGGTTTGAGAATAGAAGAAAAACGGCACCATTCCAAGTTTTAACATCAGCTTCTGATCGTCATGGCAGAGGTGGCCCCGTACGAGCAGGCCCCACCGCCGCGAGCGCAGCAGTGGGGCCCGGGTGACCCTGGCGAGGTCATCCTTGAGGACTCTCATTCCTCAAAGTAGGGGACGGGTATGACAGGATGTGTCATCCCGAGATGACGCCGGTGTTATCCCTGCGTCAACTCAGGAGCCGGAATCAGCACCCGGTCTTAGTCCATCATCTTGCGCAGGAAGGCCGGGACGTCGGGGTCGTCCTTGCGGATGCGCTCGCGGTCCTGCGGGGCCTCGGGGGCCGGACGCCGGATCGTGAC
>JBCCRG010000484.1:0-2258 GCA_039208155.1 Bacteroidota bacterium
GCACCTCGGCTGGACCGACACGGCGTTCTCGAACGCCAAGGCTGCAGGTACGCTCGTGGGCGGGCTTGTCGGCATGGTGGCCGGCGGCTGGCTGGTACGTTGGCTGGGGCGAGCACAGGCCGTCCGTGCAGCGATGTTCGTGCTGGTGATCGTAGCCGTCGCGATGGCGCTAGCGGCCCCGGTGTGGCGGATGGCGCTCGTCGTCGAGGCGTACCTGCTGCTCTGGATCACGGCGCAGGTCCTCGCCACGATTGCCTTCTTCGCGGTGTGCATGGCGCTCTGCTGGAAGCCTGTCGCAGGCGTCCAGTTCTCGCTTTACATGGCGATTGGCAACCTCGGCCTAGCGGCGGGCTCGGCACTGACGGGGCCGCTCGTAGCCGTGCTGTCGCCGCCCCAACTGTTCGCCGCGATGGCCGTCGTGCCAACCGTCGCGGCGCTCGTGCTCCTCCGCGTGGACGTGGCCGCGCACGTGGACCGCCTCGCCGCGCTCGACCGCGAGGTCATACCCGCGGATCTCTCCCCCAACCCACATCTCGCCTAGCCATGAAGTACTGTCCCCCCCTCATCGTCCTGCTGGCGCTCGCCCACTTCGGGTGCGCGGCGGACACATCTTCCTCCGCTATGTCCGACGAGCTCCAAGACTTCGCCACGCGCTACACGGAGGCGTGGTGCAGCCAGGACCCCGCGCACGTCGCGGCGTTCTTCGCCGAAGACGGATCGCTGACGGTGAACGGGGGCACGCCTGCGGTGGGGCGCGCCGCCATCACCGAGGTCGCCCAGGGCTTCATGACCGCCTTCCCAGACATGGTCGTGACGATGGACGCGCTGCGCATAGGCGAGGCAGGCATTGAGTACCACTGGACGCTGACCGGCACGAACACCGGCCCCGGCGGCACGGGCAACGCGGTGGACATCAGCGGCTTCGAAACGTGGACGCTCAGCGACGACGGCCTGATCGCCGTCTCGCAGGGACGCTTCGACGAGACCGAGTACCTGCGCCAACTCGGACATGCCGAGGACGACGAGTAAACGCCGACACGCAATCCTGCCCCACAGCTTCGCCCTATGCTCTTCCGCCGCGTCCTCAAACACGTCAAGGACCAGAACTGGACCGCCGTCGCGATTGACTTCGTGATCGTCGTGCTCGGCGTTGTTATCGGCCTCCAGGTATCGAACTGGAACACCGCCCGGCAGGACCGGAGCACAGCGAGGGAGTTGCTCGTCCGCCTTGAGAATGACCTCGTGTCCGAGATCAAGAGCTGGAGGCACGGGGTCGACTACTACGGCGTTGCGCGGGCACACGGAGTGGCGGCGCTAGAAGGCTACACCGACCCTTCCAGTCAACCCCCTAGCGCGTTCCTCGTCAACCTCTACCAGGCGAGCCAGCGCTGGAATATCACCTCGCAGCGCGGCACCTACGACGAGTTGATCTCGTCGGGCAGCATCTCGCTGATCCGCGATGAGGCCACGCGAGTGCGTCTTGCCAATCACTACCTGCTGATGGCCGCGCTTCAAACCACCCTCGATCCGAGCCGGGGCGAGTTCCAGTACCGGCGCGAGGTTCGCCTGTACATGGCTCACGACATTCAGGATGCCATCCGTGGTGCCTGCGGAGACGAATACGTAGTGGAAGGGGCGAACTACTTCTATCTCAGGCTTCCGGAATCGTGCCCCCTCACTCTGCCAGAGGACGCCGCGCGCAAGGCAGCCGATGATCTCCTCGCTAACGAAGCGGTCCAGCGTGAGCTGCGCTTCCACGTGAGCGTGCTAGACGGCCACCTGGTCACGATGGAGAACGCCGTCCAGATCGCGGAGGCGACCCTGGCGCAGGTCCGGTCAGCTCTGGAGACCCAACGGACGCCCTGACCCTCTGATGCGCTACCGAACGCATACGGCCGAAGCATGAACAACCCGCAGCTCCACGCCACCGAGCCACCCTCACCTCCCGAGAATTTGCCTCCCGAGAACTCGCCTCCCGAGAACCCGCCCCCTGAGCATCCGATGCGCCCGTGGACCATCCTTGGGCGGCTCTCGCGGGCGGTCCGCGAGCAGAACTGGTTCGCCGTCGCGCTCGAACTTGGCATTGTCGTGCTCGGCGTGGTCATCGGCTTTCAGGTGACAGCGTGGGGCAACGAGCGTGCGGCGCGGGCTGAGGAGCAGGTACTGTTGCGCGGGCTGCACGCCGACTTCGTGGCGAACCGCGCGAAGTATGACCAGACTGCTGCGGCCTACACCCTCCGCATCCGGCAACTTCGGGA
>JBCCRG010000485.1:0-2183 GCA_039208155.1 Bacteroidota bacterium
ACCACAGCCGCGTCCTCGATGAATACGGAGTCGGGGAGATCGGGACCGGTCGCCAGTTGCTGCACGGTGCAGCCGAGCTCCGTGAGAAGGCGCTCGTAGGCGGCGTGCTGTACGCGTGCCCGGTCCAGATCGATGGGCGTGCGGGGCAGGTGGGTGAGAGCGCATTCCTCCAAGGCAGGGCTGATGGCGCGCGTCAGCGCGTGAAGCGTGCCGGACAGCGAGGAGGCGTCGTTCGGAAGAGGCATGTCGTTCAGGTAAAGCAGGCCTGGCTGTCGGCGGTGAGCGCTGGGCGAACCTCGGACCAGCGCTGCCGCGGCCTACACGGGCCCCAGGTGGTGCTCGACCGCGTCGAGAAGGTCGTCGTCACCATTCGCCTCGCCCCACGTTCGCGCTTCGAGGAAGGCTGCACGGGCTCCCTCGGCATCGCCCAGGCGCTCCCGGACAAGACCGAGGTGGTAGTAGTGGGTGGCTGCCTCCGGCTGGATCGCGATGGCCTGCTCCAGGTCGCGTAGCGCTCCTTCGAAGTCGCGGCGCAGAAACCGGACGTGCCACGCAGGGCTGTGCGCATCCAGGACCGTTGCCCCCTCGGATCTGGCACGGTCCGAGAGCTCGAGTACCCGGTCGTACTCGGCATTCCAGGGGTGAGTGGGATCACCCGCGCGGTAGTGCCTGCGGATGGACGCACCGAGCGATTCGGGGACTGGAGGGCACATCGGAATTGGGGGGGCCAACAGAGGACAGCACGCGGCCGCCGCAAACGAGCGCAGAGACACCAGCGACGCCATCGCCTTCTCCACCAGCATACCCCGGATTCGAAGAGGCTGTCCGCATGGGGTAACGGAAAACCTAGCTGTGCATGCACGCGTGGAGATGCCGGACCGTTTGGCAGCGAAGTTGAGTCTCTGAGACGGGACACGTCCCGTATCGTACGCTGGGAGCCACAACTTACCGCTCGACACGACCGGAGCCCGTGCCGCCAGCCAGTTTCTCGACTTCGTCGGCGCTCGTCAGGTTGAGGTCGCCGGGGATGGTCTGCTTGAGGCAGCTCGCGGCCACGGCAAACTCCAGCGCGTCTTCGGCGCGGTCCTTCGAGAGCAGCCCGTGGATGAGGCCTGCCGCGAAGCTGTCGCCGCCGCCGACGCGGTCCACGAGGCGGATGTTGTAGCGACGGCTCCGCACGGCGTCGTCGACGGGGGCTGCGCGGCCTGCACCACCCAGGATCATCGCGCTCCAGCCGTTGTCGCTCGCCGAGAACGACTCCCGCAGCGTGATCGCGACGCAATCGAAGCCGTAGTCCGCACGCAGCTTCTCAGCGAGGCGCGCGTAGCCCGCCATATCGAGCTCGCCCGCCTCGGCCGCTTCGGCGTCGGAGCCCTCAACGGTCACCCCGAGCGAGCGGTCGGCATCCTCCTCGTTGGCAATGCAGACATCGACATACTGCATAAGTGGACGCATCGTCGCGCGTGCCTCGTCGATGGTCCAGAGCTTCTTGCGGTAGTTGAGGTCGCACGACACGGGGACGCCCGCTGCCTGTGCAGCCTCGCAGGCCACCCGGAGCGTCTCCCGCGCAGTAGGGCTGAGTGCGGGCGTGATGCCGGTCCAGTGGAACCAGTCCGCCCCGTCGAACACCGCCGCCCAGTCTACTTCGCGGGCGGTCATCTGGCTCACCGCAGAGTAGGCGCGGTCATAGACGACCTTCGAGGGGCGCTGGCTCGCGCCCGTTTCCAGGAAGTAGATCCCGACGCGGTCGCCGCCACGCACGATGTGCTGCGTATCGACGCCGAAGCGGCGGAGGTGACCCACGGCGGCTGCGCCGATCTCATGCGTGGGAAGCTTGCAGACGAAGGCAGCGTCGTGCCCAAAGTGTGCGAGTGAGACCGCGACGTTGGCCTCGCCGCCGCCGAAGGTGACGTCGAACGAGGCGGCTTGGGTGAAGCGCTGAAAGCCGGGCGGCGAGAGGCGAAGCATGACCTCGCCGAAGGTGATGATGCGGGACATGGGAACGTGAAGCTGTGTTGCGGTGAAGCCGTGTTGCCGCAAAAGCGCAGTTAGGAACGGCTTCGTACGTCAGATGGGAGCCCACGGCAGAACGGCTCCGCGGGAAAACGGAGTCACTAACCCTGCGCGGCGCGGACGTTCGCCATGAGGGTGCGGGCGTTGGTGGTGAGCGTCTGCCAGTCGCC
>JBCCRG010000486.1:0-2183 GCA_039208155.1 Bacteroidota bacterium
GAGCGGGAAGCCGGGGACGCGCGGCGAGCGTTCGTGCTCGCCTTCTGGGGTAAAGAACCGCAGAGCCCCCTCGCGGTCACAGATCCAGACTTCTGCCGCACCTGCTTCGAAGTAGAGCGCCCGCTTGTGCGCGATCTCGTCGGGGTGATTGCCCGGGGAGACAACTTCTACGCAGATCGGTGGCGCTTCCGGGAGCGCAAACGTCTCCATGGACGCCGCAGACTGGCTGCGCGGCATCCACACTACGTCCGGGACCTTGTTGCCGTCTGTCGTCTGCACGGCGACCTCGGCAAAGGCTTCGCCAGGGTCCGTGACCAGCGCATCGAGCAGGCGGATGATGCGCTTCTGGAAGTAGCTGTGGCGGAAAAAGGTCGGACTCATGACGAGTTGGCCCCAGCGGTTCGTCTCGATTTTGAACGGGAGATCCTGGAGGAAGGCGAACGCTGGATCCGTGCACAACCGCTCCCACGTCAAGCCATCGGCCAGCGTATCGGTGTAGGGAGCAGCAGTCGTCGTAGGTGCCATAGTGCTTCTACGCGGGCGCAGCCAGCCGTTCCGTGCGAGGGCTACTCGTTCGTTCCCGAAGCCCCGGTGTCGCTGTCGCTCTGGGTCCACACGTTGTCGTCGGGATTCATATCCGGAAGGTGGTTCTCCGGGTCGAGTTCGACGCGCGTCACAGCGCCTTCCTGCAGCGTCGTCACGATGACGGTGTCGGTCTTGTAGAACGCCTCGACGGGGAGGCGCTCGGTGGCCGTCGAGCCGTCGGCGAAGGTGAACTGCACGTCGATGGGGAAGACGAGGCCGCCGAGATTCTCGATACGCGCCCCCGTGCCGCCGGCGGGCATCGCGGCGACGCCCGTGATGGCGGCGTCGAAGGTGTCGGTCGAGTAGAACCAGCCGCGCCAGAACCAGTCGAGGTCTTCGCCCGCCACGTCCTCGATGGTGCGGAAGAAGTCGGCGGGCTGCGGGTGCTTCAACGCCCAGCGCTCGACGTACGTCGTGAACGCGGCGTCGAAGCGCTCGGGGCCGAGGATGTGGTCGCGGAGGAGGAGCAGCGCTTTCGCGGGCTTGCGGTAGCCGAGGAAACCGAGCGCGTCGCGGCGGATCTGGTCGGGGTAGGTCGCCATCACTTGGTCCTGCGCCCATGGTTGGCGCATGAAGCCCGCTGTCGCTGGGGAGCGGGTGAGGCGGACGACGCGCGCGTTCTGGCTGTCGTCGTAGAACCGCTCGTTGGCGTGGACGCCGAGGAACGACGTGAAGCCCTCGTCCATCCAGACGTGCCGCCGCTCGTCCGTCCCAACGATCATCGGAAACCAGTTGTGCGCCAGCTCGTGGTCGATCACGCCGAAGAGGGCCTTGTCGCGCGCGTTGACGCTGGAGAAATGCAGCATCGGGTACTCCATGCCGCCGACCACGCCCCCCACGCTGATCGCGACGGGGTAGGGGTAGGGGAACCACATCTCGGAGTGCGTGAGGATCGAGAACCGGCCGTAGGCGGTCGCCTCTTCCCAGCCTGGGTTCTCCGGCGTGCCGATGCCCTCATGCGGGTAGGCCGCCATCACGAGCACCTCGTTGGGCTCGCCTGTGGTGACGGTGGGCGGGGTCGTGTAGCCTGCGGCGTCGAGGATGAAGGCGGCGGAGGCAGCCCACGCCACGTCGCGGACGTTGTCGGCGTCGAAGCACCAGGTCGTCGTGCCGGTCTTGCGTGGGCGGGCCGCGTCAGTGGCGACCTCGTCGGGCGCGACGATGTAGACGCGCTTGGCACTCTCACGGGCCTCGGCGAGGCGGACCTGCTGCACGGGCGTGTAGACCTCCGCCTCGTTAACGAGCGCACCCGTTGCCACAACGGTCATGTTGCTCGGCACGGTGAGCGCGAGGTCGAAGTCGCCGTAGCCGAGGTAGAACTCGCCCTGGCCGAGGTAGGGCTGGTGGTTCCAGCCGTTCACGTCGTCGTAGAGCGCCATCTTCGGGTACCACTGCGCGAACTCGTAGACCGTCCCACGCGCGGCCTCGAACATGCCCATGCGGTCGGCCCCGTACTCCGGCGAGACGAAGCCGTACGGGACCGTGAGTTCGAGTCGCCCGCCGTTCGCCGCGAGCGGTTCGCGCAGCGCGACGCGCATCCGCGTGTCCGTCACGACGAGCTCCGGCGCGTAGGCATCGCCGCTGTGCACCACGCTCAC
>JBCCRG010000487.1:0-1698 GCA_039208155.1 Bacteroidota bacterium
CGGCACGACAACCTGGCGCTTCGACGCCGACAATGTGCGCGACGTGGCCTGGGCCGCTTCCGCCGCCTTCATCCTCGACGCGGCGGGCTACACGACCCCGCCCACCGTCACCACAGGCGAGCCCAACGAGGTGCTCGTCATGGCGGCCTACCCGCACGAGGGCATCGGCACGCCGGAGAACCCGGGCTGGGAGGAGGCGACGGCGTACGGGCGCTTCTCGATCCTGACCCACTCCGAGATGTGGTTTCCCTACCCCTATCCCGTCGCGATCAGCGTGGGGGGCGTGGTCGGCGGGATGGAGTACCCGATGCTCCACTTCTCCAGCGTCAACGCACGCGACAAGGCCCTCTTCGGCGTGATCGACCACGAGTTGGCGCACAACTGGTTTCCGATGATCGTCGGGACCGACGAGCGGCGGCACGTCTGGATGGACGAGGGCTTCACGTCGTTTCTCGGCGTACATGCCAACGAGCGGTTCTACGACGACAGCCAGAACGCGCGCGTGGTGCGCCTCACCCGCTCACCAGCGACCGCCGGGTTCATGCGCCAGCCCTGGGCGCAGGATCAGGTGATGACGACCTATCCCGACCAGATCCGCCGCGACGCGCTCGGCTTCCTCGGCTACCGCAAGCCGGCCCAGGAGCTGCTGCTGCTGCGCGACTACATCCTCGGCCCCGAGCGCTTCGACGCCGCGTTCACGACGTACGTCGAGCGCTGGGCGTTCAAGCACCCGCAGCCCGCCGACTTCTTCCGCACCATCGAGGACGTGGCGGGCGAGGACCTCGACTGGTTCTGGCGCGGCTGGTTCTACACCACCCACACCTTCGACGCCGCCATCACCGGCGTTGCCATGATGCCCGCCGGCGGCACGGGCGCCCGCATCGAAAACCTCGGCGGCCTCGTCTTCCCCATCGACGTGCAGTTCACCTTCGCCGACGGCTCGACAGCCACCGAGCGCCTCCCCGTCGAGGCGTTCTACAAGACCGACACCGTCATCGTGACGACGCTCCAGGAAGGCGCTGTGACGCGCGTCGAACTCGACCCGGAGAACCACCTCCCGGACATGAACCCGGACGACAACGTGTGGACGGCAGATGATGCAGGCGCAGAGTCTTCGGGGACGAATGAGTAGACGGCCGCCGGAACGGCTGGCTGCCCCCGCGTAGAAGCACTATGGTATCCACGACGACTGCTGCTCCCAACACCGATACGCTGGCTGAAGGCTTGACGTGGGAGCGGTTGTGCACGGACCCGGCGTTCGCCTTCCTTCAGGACCTCCCGTTCAAAATCGAGACGAATCGCTGGGGCCAACTCGTCATGAGCCCAACTTTCTTCCGCCACAGCTATTTCCAGAAGCGCATCATCCGCCTGCTCGATGCGCTGGTCACGGACCCTGGCGAAGCCTTTGCCGAGGTCGCCGTGCAGACGACGGACGGCAACAAGGTCCCGGACGTAGTGTGGATGCCGCGCAGCCAGTCTGCGGCGTCTATGGAGACGTTTGCGCTCCCGGAAGCGCCACCGATCTGCGTGGAAGTCGTCTCGCCGGGCAATCACCCAGACGAGATCGCGCACAAGCGGGCGCTCTACTTCGAAGCAGGTGCGGCAGAAGTCTGGATCTGTGACCGCGAGGGGGCTCTGCGGTTCTTTACCCCAGAAGGCGAGCACGAACGCTCGCCGCGCGTCCCCGGCTTCCCGCTC
>JBCCRG010000488.1:0-1528 GCA_039208155.1 Bacteroidota bacterium
CTGCTGTACGATGTCGAGCGGGACGCCGCGCTTCCAGTACGACTCCACCGCCAGAAACGCCTGCATCGCAGCCACGTCGAAGCGCGCGGGATCGGTCGAGATCGTGAACGTGTCGCGGGTCCACGTCGCCGTGGGGAGCGCTGCTGGCCTCACAGGTTCGCGGCGATGGTTTCCATGTCCTTGTCGCCGCGCCCGGAGCAGTTGACCACCACCACGTCGTCGGGGCCGAGGTCGGCGCAGACGTCAGCGAGGACCGCGAAGGCGTGTGCGGTTTCGAGGGCAGGGATGATGCCCTCCGTCTCCGCGAGCAGTGTTACGCCGTCGAGGGCTTCACGGTCGGTGACGGGGAGGTAGTCCACCCGGCCTGACTCTTTGAGGTAGGCGTGCTCCGGCCCGACACCCGGGTAGTCGAGGCCCGCCGAGACGCTGTGGGCGAGCTGCACCTGCCCGGCACCGTCCTGCAGCAAAAGACTCATCGCGCCGTGAAGGATGCCCGGTTCGCCGAGCGTGAGCGTCGCGGCGTGCTTGCCGTCGAGCCCCTCGCCCGCAGCTTCCGCCCCGACAAGCCGCACGTCGTCATGGAGGTACGGATAGAAGATGCCCATCGCGTTCGAGCCGCCGCCCACGCAGGCGACGACGGCGTCCGGCACCTCGCGGCCCTCCTTCGCCAGCAACTGCGCCCGTGTCTCCTCGCCGATGACGCGGTGGAAATCGCGCACCATCATCGGGTAGGGGTGGGGGCCAACGACCGAGCCGATGATGTAGAACGTGCCGTCGGGGTCCTGCACCCAATCGCGGATGGCCTCATTGGTGGCGTCCTTGAGCGTCTGCGATCCGCTCGTCGCCGGGCGTACCTCCGCGCCGAGTAGCTGCATCCGTAGCACGTTGAGGCGCTGCCGCTCGATGTCCTCCGCGCCCATGTAGACCACGCAGGGCATCCCAAACTTGGCGCACACCGTGGCCGTCGCCACGCCGTGCTGCCCCGCACCGGTCTCCGCGATGATGCGGCGTGTGCCCATCCGCCGCGCGAGCAAGATCTGGCCGATCGTGTTGTTGATCTTGTGCGCTCCGGTGTGGCAGAGGTCCTCGCGCTTGAGGTAAATCTTCGGCGCGCCCTGCGGCCCGGCTACCCGTTCGGCCAGGCGCGGCGCGAGCGAGAGTGCAGTCGGGCGTCCAACGTACTCTCGTAGGAGTGCACGGTATTCTGCCTGGAATGTGTCATCGGCCCACGCCTCAGCGAAGGCTGCTTTGAGACGCTCCAGCGCTGGAACGAGGATTTCGGGAACGAACGCACCACCGAAGCGCCCGAAGCGCCCGCGCGCGTCAGGCAGCGTCACGGGATCGAGTGCCTCAGGGGCAGCAGAAACAGGAGAGACCAGGGCCATGGGGAGTGCGAGGTCGGGGAAAACAGGGCGCGAAAGGTACGGCTTCCCAACGCCGCGTCCTCTCAGACGTTGCGCGAGCGTAGGGCAAAGGAGCATACCCTGGCTGCTTGACCTGGCCGGTCTCTATTCGATCAGCTTGAAGA
>JBCCRG010000489.1:0-1415 GCA_039208155.1 Bacteroidota bacterium
AACAGGTAGACGTTCGCCAGGCTCCCGTGTGGCACGCCGTCGCGCTTGGAGGTGAGGTACATCGTCTCCAGCGGCTCCAGGTGGAACACGAGTTCGGTGTTGAACTCGGCTCCGTGCTCGCGGGCGTAGCGGTCGAACATCTCCGCCATGTTGGCCTCCATCGTCTCGGCCGTCACGCCGTCTTGCAAGAGGACGAAGGTCTGGAGACTGGTCGAGAACCAGTTGCCCCACATCCAGTCGGGGCCGTTCTGCTCCAGCGTCTTCATCGAGATGAGCGCGTCGGCCTGGATGGAGGAGGTCTCTGGAGGTGCCACGCCGACGCCTGTGACCGTGAGCGAGACGCCCTCGTTCGTGTCCATCGTCTCGCCCACGACATCGGTGCGGTCGAAATACTTCCGCGCCATCGCCTCCGTGAGCACGATCGAGAGGGGCTCCGCGAGTGCCGTGGCGGGGTCGCCGTGGACGAGCGGGAAGTCGAACACCGCGAAGACGGAAGCGTCGGCGTAGCTCAGGCGCGGCTCCTCGAACTGCCGGTCGTCGACGCGGAGCACGTTGCCGGTGTAGGCAAAGCGCACCGCGTGCTCGACCTCGGGGTAATCCTCTTCGAGCGTCGGGGCGAGGATGCCCTGCGTGAAGCCGTTCTCCGCGACGCGTCCTTCTTTGATGTAGTCGAGGACGACGCGGTAGATGCGGTCGCCGTTGGTGTGGAAGCGGTCGTAGGAGCGCTCGTGCTGCACCCAGAGGGCGATCAGCAGCGCACCGGCCAGGCCGAGCGCGAGGCCTGCGACGTTGAGCGCGGTGGTGCCCTTGCGGCGCAGCAGCGCCCGCCAGGCGACTTTGAGGGTGGTGGGGAGCATGAGCGCGCGACGAGAGATCGAGGGGGCGAGAAGGGAAAGCGGCTCGCAACCGATGCGCCAAGGCACGATTCGACCGGCACGCGGCCCCGCTTGGCCCCTGACTGTGCGATGGCGCACACCGGCTGGGCGATTTGGCGAGCCCGGGTGGAGCCTGCCTCGCTGGAGCCGCCCCCTGGGGCACCCCGCCTCTATCTTCCGCGCTGACACGCCGTCCCTTGTCCACGGAACACGCATGCCTCGCCTGCTCCGCCGCGTCCTGCTGGCGCTGACCCTGCTCCTCCTCCTGGGGCTGATCGTCCTGCCCCTACTGGTTCGGTTCACCGATGGGACCATCAGCAGCCCCGATCGCATCCTCCTGGGCTACGATGAGGACGCCGAGCGCTTCCAGGTCTTCGAGTGGAAGCACTACGACCTCGGCGGCGTGGACGGCCCCTACGTCGTCGGCGACTCGGTCTTCACGGTCGATGCGGCTGGGGTCCTGCACCGGGAGCGCCTGCTGGCGGACACGCTCGCGGGCCCGCTGCTCGTCCGCGTCGACAACGCCGCGCGCGACTCGTT